>JAKFWB010000583.1 GCA_021732945.1 Porphyrobacter sp. | reverse complement strand
GGCGGGATCACCGAACCAAAGATCGTCACGTTGAGCTGCGGCGGCAGCAGCATGACGTAACCCAGCGCCACGGCCAGATAGACAAACCGATCATCCTGCCTCACGCGGCCATGCGCTGGCATAGCCGAATAGGCTGTTCGGGATTGGGTCATTGTCGCCATCGCCACGGCCAATAAACTGAATTGCCCCATGCGGCAAAGGCTCAATCGAGCCGCCACGCGGGGCCTGAAGTCAATCGCCTTGCGGGCCAATCACGCGCTGACTGACAATGCGGGCGGGTGATCCTGCGATGATGCTCATGGGCGGAAAATCGCCTTTGACCACTGCTCCGGCAGCGATGATCGAACCATCGCCGATCGTCGTCCCCGGCAAGATGATGGCCCGCGTGGCCAGCCACACGTCATTGCCAATGACAATGTCGGCTTCTGCCATCGGCTGATCGGTGACTGGGCTACCCAGATCATGGCGGTAGCTCGCCGCCGTCAGCAACACATCGGGGCCGAACAGCACGTCATCGCCAAGGATGATCCGCCCGTGACTGGGCCCGGCCCACAAGTGACACCGGGAACCGATGCGAACACGGCGACCAATCTCGATCCGCGCCGCATTCTGGAACACCGCATCCGGGCTGACATTGCCCGGCCCAGCAAAGCACACTTGCCGCAGCGGGGTGACGTGTGAGTAATTGTAATAGTTCACGATTTTGAACAGGTGCAACCACGCGCGCGGATCTAGCGCCGAGGTCAGCAGGCGCACGCCGCGACGCAGCCGATTCGGGCTGCTTTTTTGAACCTGCGCGTTTGTTGACATGCTGCGGAAGGCCTTTCGTCACTGCTCATGCGGGGCGCAAAACCGGCGATACCGCGAGAGGGACGAAAGCGCCAAGTGAGAAAGCACTTTCCTACTCCGAAGACTTTCTGGTTCATTGGTTCCCATAATTTAACCGTAAAGGATATATTTATGCCCAATGATCCGTTCGATGCCGCCAGCGACAGCCTGATTGCACCTGCCCGTCTTGCGTTCCCGATCACGCCCACTGACAGCACGGACCTGTCCGTCACGACCAAGGCTGTTTATGTTGGCACGGGCGGGGACATCGTCTTGCGTGCCATCGGATCGGCCAGCGACGTCACGCTGCGCAATGTCGCCAGTGGCAGCGTGCTTGCAATCCGGGTCAAGGCCGTCCGCACTGCCGGCACCACCGCCGACAATCTGGTGGGGCTGGCCTGATGAGCTGGCTTGGCATCGGGATCATCGCCGAAAACCGTAGGGCAGCACCAGGCACACCAGGGCCGCAAAGCGATCTTGCAACCATCGCTCCCAGCGCTGTCTGGAACGGCGTGAGCGGATCGGGGTTCACCACCATCCCGGCAGACCCGCTGCGGGTCACCGCCAAACCGGCCATGCGGCTAATAACGCCGACCAACCAGCATTTTGCCGAAACACTCGATGTCGGCGTCATTGCCATGGCCAACGACCAGGGCACGCTCGCCAGCAATTTCGGCATTCAGCGCATTACGTTTCATTATGAGGGCAGCATCGTTCAGGTGACGTCCCCAACGTGGCACACGATCCCGACCGAACGCGGTGTTCGCACCTATTTCGGCTGGTGGGTGCGGCTGCGCAAACCAACGGATCAAACCGGCAAGGCCCAGCTGTATGTCGAGGCGCAGGCCAATGACCCGACCATGCAGCGGCGCGTCATCGGCCCGTTCAACTTCTCGCCGACCGCGACCGAGTATGACCTTGATCTCGAGATCAACCCCGAAATGCCGGTGATCGCTGGCCAGCGTTACCAGTCGATGTGGCCCGCGATCAGCTTTGCCCGTTCGCAAGCGCCGCACAATCCGCGCTTTCTGATCACCAGGCCGGGCAAATATGAGATCGAACGCAGCCCAACCGGCGCCGAGGCACCGACCGATCAATATGCCATCACCGGACGCTACACCATCGAAGCGAGCGTGCCGGGCGTTGCAATCGGGCGGCTCGGTTACACCACCGACGCTCTCGCCAATATCCCCGCGCACCGCACCTATTGGCGACTGCGGGGCAGCAACATCACCTTTGACACGCGCTATGTCAGCAATTTCACCGCGCGATCGACCGCATCATTCCCCAATGACATTCAGCACTGGATGGACGGGATCACCATCACCACCAGCGATCCGGACGGCAAGAACGAGCTGTTCCGCGGCGGCACCACCCCGCGATCATCGCAGGTCGTGTTCGGCCTGCCGATCTACACCGAATGCCAGATCATCCATCAGAACACGCCCTGCAACGGGGCCAGTCTGGTGCGCGGTTGTCTGGTCGAGGATTCGTCGCAAGACATCATCTCGAACGCGCGCTGCGTGGTCCATTCGACCTTTGACGGATCGGATCAGGACTTCTGGAACTCGGACGCGCTCGCCTTCACGGTGACAATTCCGGCAGGCGATACGCTGGCGCGCGAGGGGGGCAATTATTCCAGCGGCACCAATGGCGGGCTGTGGACCGCCGTGGTTGGCGGGGTCACGCGCACCTTCGATGTCGGCAATGGCAGTTTCGATTACTTCGATGCTCCGCCGACCAATGGCTATCGCGGGGTTTCAGGCATTGGCGGCTACTGGGCCAGTGACGTGGCGGTCTGGCTCAACACTTTGCCGGGATGGAGCGCCGCGCTCTCGCCGGAATTTGCGGCAAGGGACCGCGTGGCCTCGGCGCTGTCCCGACCGGGCATCAAAGGGCAGGGCTTTGATGGCAGCCCGCATCCGATCATCACCGGGGATGGCACCACCGCCCACCCGATCGTCTGGAACGTCGACACCCACGGCGATTGGTACCAGCACAGCGGCGGCACGCTGGAAAACGTGATCGTCGCCTTCAACCGGGCGTGGGATCTTGAAGTGCAGCTGATTTTCCTCGCCCCAATCCTCGACAATGGCACTGCCGGAAGCCGGGACATGGCCTTTGTCGGCAATACGCTCGCGGTTTACCCCAATATCGGCTTTGGCTGGAACCCGGACGCAGGCGCATCACAATTGTCGCGACCGCAAGACATGAGCCATGTGGTGATCGCGCATAACACGCTGGCCAATCAGCGTTTCCAGCCCAATTTCACCAGCGGCAATGTTCGCGATGGCGGGTATAACCTGATCAAGAACAATGCCTTCCGGGCCTTCACTTGGTCTGGCAATGTGGTGGCGCGCGGAGTTACGGTTGACGGGTTGCTGATCCAGGAAGGACAGGCGGTGCCCGATGGCGTGTCGAACTATATCGTCGCTGGCAGCGCCGCCACACTGTTTGCCGATCCGTTCAATGGTGATTTCACACCCACCGCGCTGATGCGCCAAGTGGGGCTTGCACCGGCCATCCCCACTGACGCCGCACGCACCCCCTTTGTCAGCCCCAGCGCACCGGGCGGGGTCGCTTCCCTGGCCGACAGTCTGCTGATCCCACCCTCCGTGCCGGAACCGACCGACGTGCTGGGGCCAGCCGGGCTGGCGCTGGCATCGGCGATCGGATCGCTCACCTATGGCGGAATGTGGCTGTTTTCGCAGGCCGACAACCCGGGCCTTTGGCGAGCTAGCAATCTGGCAGGCAGCGGCAGTGATTTCACGCAGGGCATTGCCACCAGCCAACCCGCCATCGGCCCCAATGGTGCGAGTTTTGCGGCCGATGATCAGATCAACGCCGCCCTGTTTGCGGGGCTGCATGATGTCTACATTCTGCTTAAGAAGAACACAGCCAGCACAGTAGGCCAGATCATCCGCAATCAGGTGATCCTGGCGGAAGGATCAATCGCACCGGCGGTTGCGACGGCGGGGGCTTCGGTCTTCGTCAACGGCCTGCCGATATCAACACGTGCAGCGCTGTTCACCGCGCTCGACGCCGAGGTGGCAGGAGATACGCTCTGGGCCGAATTGCGGGTCGACAGCCTCCAGCTGGAAATGTTCGAGCTGGGCCGCACGCCTGCCGATGCCTTTGTGGGAGACATCCTCGCGATGATCGCACTACCCCGCTTTGCGGTTGAAACGACGGCGGAATTGGCTGCGCTGAGGAACCTCGCCCGCGCATGGCTGGAAGAATTGCAGCCTGCTCTGCCCGGCTACCCCGTCATTGCGCCGGACATTACCGCGCTTTCGATCAGCGGCACCCCGCAAAACGGCGAGACCTTGACCGCCAGTTTCGCCGTCACCGGTGACCAGCCCATAACGAACACATTCCAATGGCAGTTCAATGGCACCGCAATCAGCGGGCAAACCGGCAGCACGATCACGCTCAACGAAACCAGCATGGGCCTGTTCAATGGCGGCGAAATCGCGGTGAGCTATAGCGCCAGCAACCCCGGCGGCAGTGATACAGCGCGAGCGACCACCACCTTTGTGTCGGCAGCGCCTCCGCCGATCCGGGGCTGGATTGCCAATACAAGCGCTGCGGCGGCCAGCGGCACGGCGATCACCTTCACCGTTCCTGCCGGTGCAGCAGCGGGCGATTTGCTGATTGCGCACTGCCTGTCCAGTTCGGCCAATCCCCACACCGTGCCTGCCGGATGGACGGCAGGCCCGGCTGCGAGCGGGCATACGTTGTTTTATCGGACCTGGAACGGGACCACGCCCAACTTCACCTTCACCACGCCAGCCAGCGTGGCACAGGGCGGGCTGTTGCAGGTCTGGCGCGGCTTTTCCTTTGGTGTCGCCAGCACCTTTTCGATTGGGGCTGTCAATCAAACCCCGCCGACCATCACTGTGCCTGCCAACAGCAGTCTTTCGGTGCAGGTGGCAAGTTCAACCGGGCCGACCAACACCTATGCCATGCCATCCGGGTGGACCCAGCGCGGCGTCGTCAGTACCAGCCGCGCGCTCGTCACCTTCGAACGCGATCTCAAGGTCGGGTCCGGGTCGCTGCCCGGCGTCACCATGACCCGCGTGAACGGCGGCAGCAATGGTGCGGGTCTCCAATATGCGCTGACCCCATTGTAATGTTCGATCGGCCGCGCTCCAATGTGAGCGCGGCCCATCAACCTGCCAGATGCTGCACGAATTCTTGAGGGTCAGTGGTCGGATCGCCAGCCCGGGCCAGCCGCTGCGCGCGAGTGCGCCACAGCTTGAACCGCGATCGGAGCAGCGGCCATGCCGTCCGCCCCAAGGGCACGGTCAGGGTTGGCACTGGCAAGCGGTCTTGCCACTTGCTCCGCATGAAATGCCAGGCATCGCTGTAGCCCCCGGCATAGCCATGCACGGGCCTGCTGTTATGGATCGCCGGGATATCCGCGACATAGCATTTGCGCCCTGCCGCCATCGCGCTCAGCACGATATCAGTGCCATAGAGGTGAAAGCCGGGCAGCGCAGGATCGAACCGCAAGCCGCTGGCGCGATTGAGCACGATCACGAATTCATCGATGCAGGTCGTCTCCACCGGCTGATCGAACTGCCCGCCCAGCCTGCGCGCCAGCCCGGTTGACCATGCATGCCCGACGGGGCGGCCTTGCAAATCCACCCCGAATGCGCCGATTACCGCCCAATCAGGATCAGAGGCTTCAATCTGCGCGATCGCGCGGGCCAATTGGCCAGCCCAGCCATCAGGCAGGAACACATCCTGATGCGCAAACACCACGATCCGCGCGGTCGTCTCGTCCAGCCCCTGATTATAGGCCTGCGAAGCAGACGCAGCGCCGCGATAGCATTTGAGATCAACCATACTGTCGCGGATGATCTTGGATGCCAGCAGATTGCGCGCCAGAATCTCATCATCATTCACCGCGGCGATGATCTGCATGTCGGCAAAGGCATCCGCCTCAGTGATCATGGCGCGCGTCCGACCACACATATCTGGCGCACGGTCAGATGGCGAAAGCGGTTGAAGGTGACCGCGTTGAAGATGGTGCCGAACGGCCCTGCGGGGGCCATGGCATAGGTGCGTTCAATCCCGATCCCGGCATCCGCGAACATCCGCTTGTAGCTACCTTCGGTAAACCAGCGCAGATGGGTGCGATCCATCACGCCAGCCTCGGTCAATTCCCAGCGATCCGCGATCAGCCCGCGCACCACCGCAAACTGCGCGACGTTGGGAGAACTTGCCAGCACCAGCGCGCCGGGACGCAGCTTGGCTGCCACCCGCTTCACCACCGACCACGGATCGACAAGGTGTTCGAGCACCTCGCTCATCAACACGGCATCAAAGTGCTGGTCCGGCCAAGGCAATTCCATCCGCTCGACATCGCCCTCATACAGCTCAGTCAGGCGAGTGCGGGCGAGCGCGGCGGCTTGCGGGGCTATCTCGATCCCCGAATAGGCACGGCACAGCCCCGCCGCCAGCGCTGCCGCACCCGTATCACCCGCACCGCAGCCGATCTCCAGCACGTTTTCCACCCCGCCGTGGGGCAGCGAATCGAGAAAATCGCGCCGCACACCGCCAAAATAGGACGCGGCCTTATCATCATAGGCGAGCGCTGTTGGCATCATATCCTGCGCCATAATCAACCCTTTCGGTGCAATAGGCCCGGAAGGCGGGCGGGCAACATCTTGATCCGATCACGCAGCTCGCGCGACAATACCAATGCGGCGATCAAGCCGGGCAGCGCAGCCGCCACCGCGCCGATGATTGCGAACAGCCAGTTGTCGGTGGGATCGAACAGCAGAGCAAGGCCGATCACCAATAGCGACAGCAGCACGAACGAAACGCCCAGCAACAGTGCGGTTGGCGCAACCGCGGGCGCGCGGCGGCTCACCTGAAACAGCGCAAAGAAGGTTGCAGCGGCATCGCCCGCGCTCATGCACACGGCCACCCAGACAATCCCCTCGCCTGACGATAGCGCGTAGATCGCCCCGCCCAGCCCGATGATCCGCAGAAGGCTGGCATTGAGGATATCGCCGGTGCCGCCAAGGCTCAGCGAAATGGTCGCGCACCATGATCGCAGCATCATCGCCGCCGCCTGTATCGCGAGGAAGGTCGCGAGCAGCGCTGGCACCTGATATTCCGGGCCGAACAACAGCATCACCACCGGCGCGCCCAGCAGCGCAAGCGGGAACACCGTCGCCGACATCAACAGCAGCGCAATCGCCCCGGTATGGCGGCTGCGTTCGGCAAAATGGGCCATATCGCCGCGTGCTTCTGACAGCAGCGGGAAGAACAGATTGCCGGTCACCTTGGCAAAGAACAGGCTGATCCCACCGGTGATCGCCGCGACCGAGACATAACCCGCCAAA
>JAKFWB010000488.1 GCA_021732945.1 Porphyrobacter sp. | reverse complement strand
GCGGATGAAGCCGAACGGCTGGCTGGCCCACAAGATCAGCTCTTCGGCCAGCCGCGACAAATGCAGCGCGGTGCTGGAGCAGCACCACAGTAAATCGAGCGCGAAATCGCGATCAGACACGGCGTCGAGCGAATTGGCAGTCGGCCGGTCGAAGCCGAGCGCGGCGGCGGTGGCATCGCGGTCAATCGGAAAGCCAGTGCCTGCCAGTGCGGCGCTGCCGAGCGGACATTCGTTCATCCGCGTGCGCGCATCGGCAATCCGCGCGCGATCGCGCCGGAACATCTCGTAATAGGCCAGCAGGTGATGGCCGAGGGTCACGGGCTGTGCGGTTTGCAAGTGCGTGAAGCCGGGCATGATGCTGCCCGTATGCTCACCCGCGCGGGTCACGAGCGCCCGTTGCAGCGCCGCAAGGCCAGCGTCCAGCTCGGCAAAGGCATCGCGCACCCACAGGCGGAAATCGGTCGCCACCTGATCATTGCGGCTACGCGCGGTGTGGAGCCGCCCGGCGACCGGGCCGATCAGTTCGGCCAGCCGCGCTTCGGTGGTCATGTGGATGTCTTCGCGGTCCCAATCTTCGGGCACGCCGTGCTCGGCATATTCGGCGGCGACTGCATCCAGCCCCGCGCTGATCGTGGCGGCATCGTCAGCCGCAATGATGCCAGCCGCGCCCAGCATCGCCACATGCGCCTTGCTCGCCGCGATGTCCTGCTGCCACAGCGCCTTGTCGAACGGGATCGAGGCGTTGATTTCGCGCATGATCGCGCTAGGGCCAGCGGCGAAGCGCCCGCCCCACATCGCGTTGGCCGCCTTTTTGTCGGAGCCTGTCATGTCCCGCTTGTCGTTCATTCTCGGCGTTTCGTTCCTGCTGCTGGCGGGATGCGATAGGGCGGGTGAGGCCCCAGCGCAACCGGGCGCGGCGGCGGAAAGCGCGAAGGCTGCGGCTGGCGTGGTGGAGCGCAAGTTTGCCGGAACCCCGCTGCCGGCCATGCAATTCAGCAATGCGGCAGGAGAGACGCTTGATCTCACCGCGCAGGATGGGCCGGTGCTGATCAACCTGTGGGCGACATGGTGCGCGCCGTGCGTGAAGGAAATGTCGCAACTTGATGCCCTGGCCGCCGCGCTGGAGGGCGAGGTGCGGGTGATCACGGTCAGCCAGGATATTCGCGGGGCCGAGGTGGTGGGGCCGTTCTTTGCGCAGAAGGGTTTCCAGCGGCTTGAACCTTGGCTTGATCCCGAAACCGCGCTGTCCGCACAATTCACCCCCAAAGGCGCGTTGCCGCTGACGATTTTGTTCGATGCGCGCGGGCGCGAAGTGCTGCGCGTGGCGGGCGGTTACGAGTGGGACTCGCCTGAGGCGTCCGCGTTGATCCGCGACGCGCTCAAACCTGCATAATCGGGCGGCGTCAGGCCGAGCGGGGCGAGCGGAAAGCCGAACAATCCGCTCATCAACTGCGCCTGCACCCCGGCAGCAGGCCAGCGGCGCGAGAGCGGGGCGAGCAACCGGTCACGCAGCATCGGCAGGACACGCGAATCGGACTGGTACAGCGGCGTGAACAGCTTGGTCACCCATTGATACAACCACACATGATCGCGCCGCCAACTGGCCGCGAGGCGCAGTTTTTCATCCAGCGTGCGCCCTTCGGCCAGCCCTTGGGCAAGGCTCCACGCATCCAGCAGCGCCATGTTCGCGCCTTGGCCCAGCTGCGGGCTGGCGGAATGCCACGCATCGCCGATGGCAATCATCCGCTCGCCCACCGGGCATGGGTGGGTGCGGTGCGCGTAGCGGGCAAAGGTGAGCTGGTCGCGGGTGGTGATCCGCGCCAGCAATCCGGCCAGATCAGGCCACAGGCGCAGCACCTCGGCCTTCCAGTCATCGAGCGGGGTGGCGGCCCATGCGGGGTAATCATCAGCCTTCAACGACCAGAAAAACGCGACTTCCGGCGTGCCGAGATCGGGCCGGGTGCCGATTGGCAGCACGCCCGCCATCTGCGCGGCGCGGCGGTAACGCTGTTCGAGCAGATTGCCCGCGAAAGGATCGCCCGGCAGGGTCGGGAGGCTCGCCCAGAGTGCGCCGAACGGCAGCACGCCCTTGGGCGCGGGATCGAACAGGGTGCGCCACCCGCTGGCATCCACCACCAGATCAAATGGAGCGCTGGGATCGCGTGCCGCGAAAATGAGGCGGCGGCCGCCGGCATCGCAGGTGCTGCCGGTGACGGCGTGATCGGGGTGGATGGTGATCCCATCCTGCCGCTCCGCCGCTGCCAGCAGCACCGCAAACAGGCTGGCGCGGTGGATGCCGAGGCCATAGGCACCCGCCAGCCCCAGCGCGGTATAGGGCGCATCGAGCACGGTCTTGCCGTGTTCCTCGATCCCTTGCAGCGCATCGATCCGCGCGCCGCGCCGCACCACTTCGTTCGCAAGACCCAACTGCGCCAGCACCGCAAGCCCTGTCGGCTGGATCATGAGCCCCGATCCGACCGGGCCGGGGGCGATGAACCGATCAAAAATGGCGACCCGTTGGCCTTGTCGTGCCAGCAGCAGCGCCGCTGCAAGTCCGGCAGGGCCGCAGCCGATGATCGCAATTGTCAGCGGAGCCATCGATTATCCTTGGAGCGGTGTCTTGGGAGCAGGTCAATTGCGTCGGGTTACAGCGTTGCGGTCTGCCCGCCATCAACCTTGATCGCGCATCCCGTGACGAAGCTGGCGCGCGGGCTGGCGAGGAAGGTGGCCATGTCGCCAAATTCCTCTGGCCGACCGAGCCTGCCTGCCGGGATCGCCGCCTTGGCGCGGGTGCCGACCTGTTCCGCCGTCATCCCGCTGCCCTGCGCCATCGCGCTGTGCAGGCTGGTCAGCCGGTCGGTGGCGATCTGGCCGGGCAGCAGCAGGTTGACCGTCACCCCGTCCGCCGCAACCTCAGCCGCGAGCGTCTTGCACCATGATGCCAGCATGGCGCGCACCGCATTGGACAGCACCAGCCCCGGGATCGGGGTGATCAGGCTGGTCGAGGCGACCGCGAGGACCCACCCAAAGCCGCGCGCGCGCATATCGGGCAGGAAGGCTTGCGTGAGTGCCAACTGGGCGTTGAACATCCGTCCAAACACAGCGGCGAAATCGGCCGGAGTGGTGGTCGCCGCCGCGCCGGTGGGCGGGCCGCCGGAATTGAGCACCAGGATATCGGGCGAAAGGCCCAGCTCGTGCACGGCGGCGATAATCGCTTGCGGTGCGGTGGGATCATCAAGGTCAGCGATGATGTGATGTCTGCCCGCCGCATCGCTGGCCGAGCGCGCTACGGTGATCACGCGCGCGCCTTCATCGCCAAGGCTTACAGCGATCGCCCGGCCCAGACCCTTGCTTGCGCCAAGCACCAGCGCGGTTTTCCCATCAAGCTGAAGATCCATCGCCTTACTCCCTGTCGGTTGCCGCGCGACGCGCGCCGTGGGCGGTAACGGGCTCGAACCGCTGACCCTCTCGGTGTAAACGAGATGCTCTACCAACTGAGCTAACCGCCCCACGGCATAGGTGCTCTCTCTAACGCGGCGCTGCGCAAATGCAATTGCCCAAAGGCCCTGTTTCTAGCGCTGCCTCTGGCGCTGGCCTGGACTCGGCGATAGGGCAGGCAGATGACAGCACCCCGCATCCTTGTCCTCGGCACTGGCGGCACGATTGCAGGCGCAGGCGCGAGCGCGACGGGCGCGGCCTATCGCCCCGGCGGGCTGGCGCTTGAGGCGATGTTAGGCAACCTCGCCGCGCTGGGGCTCGCGGCGGAGCTGGTGCCGCAGGAAGTGGCGCGGATCGGCTCGCAGGATATGGGCTGGCCGCAATGGCAAGCGCTCCATGCGGCTTGCACGGGCGCGCTGGCTGATCCCGCCATCGATGGCGTGATCATCACCCACGGCACTGATACGGCGGAGGAGACCGCCTTCCTGCTCGACCTGACGCTGCCCACCCACAAGCCCATCGTGCTGGTCGGCGCGATGCGCGCGGCGGACGCGGTGGGGGCGGATGGGATGCGCAACTTCGCCAATGCAGTGAAGGTGGCGAGCTACGGGCGCGCGAGCTGGCGCGGGGTGATGCTGGTGATGGGTGACGCAGTGCTGGCCGCGCGCGATGCCCGCAAAGCCGCGACATCAAGCATCGACGCCTTCAGAAGTTTTCCGCGCGGGCCGCTGGCACGGGTGACGCCTTCAGGTCTCGACTGGTTCGGCCCTCCGCATCGGCTGGGCGGCGCGGCGCGCCATCCCTTTCCCGATGCGCTGCCGCGCGTCGCGATCCTCACCGCTGGGGCGGGGATGGACGAGCAGCCGGTCACAGCCCTGCTTGGGATCGGCTGCAAGGGCATGGTGCTGGCAGGCATGGGGCAGGGCAATGCCCCCGCCTGCGTCATCGCCGCGCTGGCTGAAGCGGCAGCAGCAGGCGTGCCAGTGGTGCGCTCCACCCGCGTCGATGAAGGCATTGTCGACCGCAATGTCGAGGTGGATGACGATGCGCTGGGATTCGTCGCCGCCCGCGCGCTCGGTCCGGCCAAGGCGCGGGTGCTGCTGATGGTGCTGATCGCGAACGGGATCACCAAACCGGCGGCGGTGCAGGCGGCGTTCGACGGGGGATAAGCCCTAAACCCGGCACCGGGATGACTCGCCTACCGCGGCGCGAAGGCGCATCAATTTCCTTTGTCATATTGTCTTTAATCCGTCATGGACGTGTTATCGGCGGGTGCGGGCGCACGCCTGGGGATTGCAAAAGATATCCAATGACATACTTATCAAAAGATGCCCCTCTCATGGAAATCGAAGCATCGGTTGTCAAAAACACCTTCAAATTTGCCTTCGATGTGTCACGCCAGAATTTTAGATTTGTGGTCCCACTGCCTGAATTGGTTCTGGCGATTGCCTTCCTCTTGATTGCCCTGCTCTTGGCGAGCCTGTTTGATTTTGAATTCGCCGTCCCATCTGGTGGCGCGCTTGAATTTACCGGCATGAGCTACGCCGTACCGCTGTCGCTCATGCTTGTGCTGGGCCTGTTTCTGATCGTGATGAAGCAAACCAAGCGATTGCTCTACTACGTCACGGTGGGATTGGCCTACGGGGCGATATTGATTGCCCATTTCAACGTCAAAATGTGGATGAGCCTGATCAACCCCGTGTTGTGGGATGATTTCTATTGGCGGACTGATCAGATGGTGCGGCCGTTGGTGGATGCCGCCTTTGCCGTCCACAATCTGGTCGACTTGGCCTTGCCTGCGGGCGAACATCTTTACCTGTTTGCCTTTCTGGCCATGTTCGCGGGCAGCATCATCGTCCATTCGATGCAATGCTTCATCGTGTTTCGCAAAGTCATTTTCACCGCGATGCTGGTGCATGTGCTCGGCGCGCTGAGCTATCTGGTGATGCCTGCGGTTGGGCCGTTTCTGTACGAACCGGGCGTCAACGCGCTCGAAACCGCGCGTCAGGTGCATATGTACAATGGCTATCAGGCCTTGATCGCTGGCGGTCGGCCGTGGATCGCAAGTGAGGCCGATCAGTTCATGTTCGCTGCGGTGGCCGCCATGCCTTCGCTGCATGTCGCATCGTCAGCCGTGTTCGTCTATTATGCATGGCACCACACGCGATGGCTTGGGGTGCTGTACCTGCCCCTGTTCGTCTTCATCATCTTCGAAGCCGTGGCGACGCGCTGGCATTATTGGATTGATGTTGTCGCGGGGTTGGCGCTGACGGGGCTGGCGATCGCGATCACGGGGGTGATCTTCCGGCCGATTGAAGCGTTCTACGCTACCCGCCGCCCCCAAGCGTGACGGGACGCAGCTTGCTCCCGTCACGCCGCCATTGCCAAGCGGCGAAGCCGATCACCCCCAAGGCGTGACCAGATATTTCTCGCCGGTCTTCATCTGGCGATAGTCGGTGATCGCGGGCTTCTCCAGCATCCCTTCCAGCGTCACCTTGGCCTTGTAATGCGAGGCGAAGGTGGTGGTGAGTTCCGCCTGCACCCGCCCGCGCATCCGCGCCACGGTTTCCATGCCTGCGCGCTGGAGGAACGGGGTTAGCAGCCAGCCCGCGATGCTCCATTGCAGGCCATACGAGGGCGTCAGGATCGTCGGGGCGAGGTCAAGCCGCCCGTAGATATACATCTTCTTCTGCTGGTTCGATCCATAGCGCGAAAATTCGCCCATCTGGGACGCGGCGACCTGTTCCATCGCCTTCAGCACGCCGTCCGAGGCCTGCCCGCCGCCGATCGGGTCGAAGCCGAGATAGGCGCCGGTCTCGGCAATCGCGGCGCGCAGATCGGCCATGTAGGTGGGGGCGGAGCTATCGACCACATAGGTCGCGCCCTGCGCTTTCAGCATGGCCACATGCTCGGGCTTGCGGACGATGTTGACGAGCTTCATCCCGTCTTCAACGCAGATGCGGTTGAGCATCTGGCCTAGGTTGGAAGCTGCCGCGAGGTGGATGATCGCCGAATGGCCCTCCATCTTAGCGGTCTCGACAAAGCCCAGCGCGGTCATCGGGTTGACGAAGCTCGACGCGCCGGTTTCGGACGAATGATCGCCCAGCGGAATGCACATCATCGCCTCGGCAATCGCGTATTGGCTGAAGGCATTGCCGGGGACACAGGCGACGCGCTGGCCCATCAGCGCGCGTGCCATGTCGCTGTCACCCGTGGCGATCACCGTGCCTGCGCCCTCGTTGCCCGCAGGCAGGCGCTGGCCGTGGCGGCCCTTGTTCCCGGTCAAGAACGGTTCCGGCATGGTCGCGACGACCTTGCCGGGGGTGTATTCGGCGCTCTCGAAATCGGCGGCGCTGGTGAGGATCGCGAGGTCGGACGGGTTGATCGGCGCGGCCTCCATCTTGACCAGCACCTGATTGCCGGTCGGCGCAGGGAAGCTGCTCTCCGCCACCTCCAGCGTCAGCTTGCCGTCAGCGGTGAGGGTGGTGAAGAGCTGCTTTCCGGTGGTCATTTCATGATTCCTCTCGTGAATTCGGGTATGTTGCCTCGACGAAGTAGAGGCCTTGTGCGGGCGCGTTAAGCCCTAAAGCAGCGCGGTCGCGCGCGGCGAGGGCAGCGGCGAGGCGGGCGGTGTCCCATGTGCCGGTGCCGACCAGCTTGAGGCAGCCGACCATGCTGCGCACCTGATGGTGCAGAAACGAGCGCGCGGCGGCGTGGATGTGGACCTCCTAGCCGACTCGCTCGACGTAGAGAAGGT
>JAKFWB010000198.1 GCA_021732945.1 Porphyrobacter sp. | reverse complement strand
CCCCCGACCCCTCCCCTTAAGAGGAGGGAAGTAGTTTCAAGGATACCATGCGAGAAACCTTTCCAGCGTCGCCAACCCATAGGTCTGGCTCTTTTCCGGGTGAAACTGCACACCAAGGATGTTGTCGCGGGCGACCGCGGCCACCAGCCCCTCGCCATGATCGGTCATCGCCGCCGCATGGTGCGGGTCTTCAGCGGCGAAGTGATAGGAGTGGAGGAAATAGGCCTCGCCCTCCTCAATCACTGCATGATCGCGCGCGTGGGGCAGCATAGCAACATCGTTCCAGCCCATATGAGGCACCTTGATGGCCGGGTCGGTGGGCGCAATCAGCCGCACCTCGCCCGGCACCCAGCCGAGGCCGGGATGCGCGCCGAATTCGAGCCCGCGATCCGCCAGCAGCTGCATGCCGACGCAGATGCCGAGGAAGGGCGCGCCGCCCACCTGCACACGCTCGGTCATCGCCTCGATCATGCCGGGCAGCGCCCGCAGCCCGTCGGCGCAAGCCCGAAACGCACCGACGCCGGGCAGCACAATCCGGTCCGCCGCGCGCACCACGTAAGGGTCGGCAGTTACGGTGACACTCGCGCCCGCCGCTTTCAGAGCGTTGTAAACCGAGTGAAGGTTGCCCGCGCCGTAATCAATCAGCGCGATGACCTCAGCCACCCAACTGCCCCTTGGTGCTCGGGATCGCCCCGCCCTTCCTCGGGTCGCGCTCCACCGCCTGCCGCATTGCGCGGGCGAAGCCCTTGTAGAGGCTTTCGCAGATATGGTGATTGTTGCTGCCGTAAAGCAGTTCCATGTGCAGAGTGATCCCGGCGCTCTGGCTGACGGAATGGAACCAGTGTTCGATCAGCTCAGTGTCCCATTCGCCAAGGCGTTCCTGCGTGAACTTTGCTTTCCACACCAGAAAAGGCCGCCCGGAGATATCCAGCGCCACCCGGCTGAGCGTCTCGTCCATCGGCGAATAGGCCGCCCCGTACCGCCCGATCCCGGCCTTGTCGCCCAAAGCCTGCGCAATCGCCTGACCCAGCGCAATCGCTGAATCCTCGGTGGTGTGGTGCTGATCGACATGCAGGTCGCCTGCGACTGTCATCGTCACATCAATCAGCGAGTGGCGGCTGAACTGTTCGACCATGTGATCGAGAAACCCGATGCCGGTGCTGACATCATAGGTGCCGGTGCCGTCGAGATTGACGGCGATGGCGATTGTGGTCTCGGTGGTGGTGCGCTCTACCGAGCCGGTGCGGGCGGTGCAGGTTTCCATGATTTTCGCGCTATAGTCCGCTTGGCCCACATGACAAGCATCGTAGGGCGATGCGCTAAAGGGCTTGACCAAGCGGACGCGTCCCGCCACGAATCTGCATGCCATGAACCCAGATACACCCGATAGCCTGATCCCCTATGACGAGATCGTGCAGGAAGCCCTGCGCGCAGTGGTGGGCCGAGTGCTCGGATCGATCGTCAGCGGCGGCGGCACGCTGCCCGGCACGCACCATTTCTACATCACCTTCAAGACCGGCGCGCCGGGGGTTTCGATCCCGCCGCACCTGCGCGAGCGTTTCCCCGATGAAATGACCATCGTGCTCCAGAACAAGTTCTGGGATCTCGAAGTCGGGCCGCAGGGCTTTTCGGTCGGCCTGACCTTCAATCAGATCCCCGCCAAGCTGCAAATTCCATTTGCCGCGATCACGGCCTTCGTTGATCCTGCGGTCGATTTCGGCCTGCAATTCCAGGCGGCGGCAGAGGAGCTCGCGCCCGAAGCGCATGAAGATGCCGAGAATGACGGCACCGATCCCGACGGCGATGGCGACGGTTCGAACGTCGTCTCGATCGACTTCGGGCGCAAGAAATAGCCATCATGGCGCGGCTCGGACGAGCGGCCAAGGGTGCCAAGGGCGGCAGCAAGGCCTCGCCAAATGCGCTGGAACCAACCGATGCAAAGCCCACCGCCCCCGGCGGATTGCCGCTGCCCAGCCCGGTTGCGGGCACCAACCTCGTCATCGCTGACATCGTGCTGCGCGCGGCGGGCGGCCTGCTGCGCAACCGGATGACTAAGGGCATGCTGATCGCCAGCTATGACAAGGCCAAAGCGGACAAGCTGGTCGATGGCCGCTCGATCGCAACGAGTTTGGCTTTATGGGGTGCCAGCCGCCTCGCCACCCGCTCGCCTGTGGGCCTTGCCGTGGTGGCTGGCGGGTTGGCCGCCAAGGTGCTCTATGACCGGGGCAAGCGGCTGGAGAGCAGGCACCGCGCGCGCAAGCGGGCCAAGCCGACTGCGGACAGCGAATCCTGACTGCCCCTTGATTTCTCCCCGCAGGTTAGGGCAACGGAACCTATGGGCGATACCACCTCACACAATTCTGCCGATCAGCTGCACCGCCGCGGGCTGATGTTCATCCTCTCCTCGCCCTCGGGCGCGGGCAAGACGACCTTGTCGCTCATGTTGCTGGCGGCGGATAGCGATATCAAGCTGTCGGTCTCTGCCACCACCCGCCCTCCGCGTCCGGGCGAGGTTGACGCGGTGCATTACCACTTCGTTTCCGACGAGCGGTTCGACGCGATGGTCGAGGAAGACGGTTTCTACGAATGGGCGCATGTCTTCGGCTACCGCTATGGCACGCCCAAGGGGATGATCCGCGCCGCGCTGAAGGAAGGGCAGGACTTCCTGTTCGATATCGACTGGCAGGGCACGCAGCAGCTCTACCAGAAGGATCAGCAGGATGTGGTGCGGGTGTTCATCCTGCCGCCTTCGATCAACGAACTGCACCGCCGCTTGGCTGGCCGCGCGACCGATAGCGCGGAGGTGATCAACGCCCGCATGGAACGCGCCCGCGCCGAAATCAGCCATTGGGACGGGTATGACTACGTGATCATCAACGATGACGTTGACGTGTGCTTCGAGAAGGTGCGCGCGATCCTTGAGGCCGAACGCATGAAACGCGCCCGCCAGACCGGGCTGATCCCGTTTGTGCGCGGGTTGATGGGTTAAGGGGTTTGGGGGCGGTGCGCAATGAGCCTTCAGGGTGGACGCGTCAGGAGTGAATGATGGTGATCCCCGCGCGTTCACCAAACTGGCGTAATTGTTCGAGCGTTTCCGCGTGGCCGACAATTGAAACCGACCGGGCAACTGTGAGGTAGGAGTGGTCGATGCGGGTTCCGAAAAGCATGTAAGCTTTGTCCTCGTCGAATTGCCGCGATGCCCAAATCAGGCCCGCCGGTGAACGGGGTGAATCGTGGATGGCCGCGGCCCATGGCCGCGTGATCGAGTAGTGCGATGCGGGGCAATCGATCAGGTCCCGCCGTTCCAGAGACAATTTTTTGAGATCAGGCGTGAACAGAGGCGTGAGCTGAAGTTCCTCGTTGAGCGTGAGCACTGAATATCGCAGTGAGGAAAGCGCCGACATGCTGACTGTCTTGAAGCGGGCTGCGGGATCGATGTCGTGAAAGATCGTTTCGAAAGCAGCGCAGCCGAGCGAGTTTGCGCCATACATGGTCGGGACAAAACGCCCCCTCGACCGGATCGATGCGAAGCGGCTGCCGACATTTCCCGCTGCCGGATCGATTGACGCACCAGGATTGAAAGCGTCGGGTTGCCACTTTTCGTTGTGGATGCGATGAATTTCAGTCCCCGACTTAATCAGATGCGTGTTAAAGGGAAGATCGGATTCCGGACTGTCAATCGGACGGCTCGGTCCTGCGCTCATCCGTAGTGCTCACCCACCGTCGAAAGGGCCGCCTCAATCACTGCGGCTTCATCGCTCAGGACATCGACCGGGGCTTTGCCGTCGAGCCACTTGTTCGACGAAACGAACCAGAACGCGGTTTCCCACGGCCCAAGTGCGCCGTCGAAGACAGACAGCACTTTACCAATAACCGGCTTCGGCTTCCCATGGTCGAACTGGAACACCGGGAACCGACCCGCGCCCTTCCAATCGACGGCAAAAATCTTCCCTTCATTTTTCCAGCGGCTTGCCAAGTTGTGACGGTTGGTCGTATCGCGATGATCGAGGTCGGAAACTTCCTTGCTGGAAAAGGTATCGACCTCGCCCATGAACCTGACGCGCAATTCCGCATTAGCCCTGTCAATCTTTCGGCGCGGTTTCGCGAGCGGATCATCCGCCTCGGTCAGCACTCCGATCAACCGCCTTATATAATCCTTCGACTGGTCCTCGCGCACTTTCGGCAGGTGGCTTTGGACCTGCTCGGCAAGGGCCAGCGTGTCGTTGTCCAACAACGCCACGACGTGCCCAGGATGCGCTTTCTGGAGACCGGCAATCGCCAACCGCACCACGCCAGTAAAGCGCTTTTTCTGCTCGGACGAGGTGATGTATCCGGGCTTGAGCATGAGTCCGTGAAGCTTTTGCTTCCCGCCTGCTCCGACTTGGGCGTCATCGGCCCCAGAAAGCGAGGCCGTATTAAAGATGCTCTCCGCCAAGAGGTTGACGAAGTCAAACTCTTCCGGATCTATTTTCCTGATTTGTTCTTTTCCACTCATGACGTTCACATAGATAGCATCGAGAGATGTATCAAGTCCTAACGGCTATACCGCAGTTGAGAAATGCGATTCTGCAGTGATCAGCAACGCCGTTGCGTCAGTGATTGCGATGCAAAATTAAGGTCTCATACCTGAAATGGAATTCCTCATTCAGGCGCCACAATTCGCACGCATCGCCCTCCCGCTCCCCGACAGCCCCCAACCTTTACTATCTCACCAAAATCTGTGCAATTCTGGCGGATGACGCACGATCTCCACATACCCAAAACCGCCCTCGTCTTCACCGATAAGTCCGCGCCCGCCGTCGATCCCGCCCCCATCCATCTGGGTCGCCATTATGGCTGCACCCCCGCGGGCAAGCCGCCTTTTCGCGCTCGTGGTTTTGAGGCGAAACACTGGGCCGAACATGATTATGTGGTCATCAACGACGATGCCGACGGATGTTTCGCGCGGGTGAGCAAAGTGCTGGATGCCGGGCGGATGAAACGCCAGTGCCAGACCGGGCAGTTTCCGTTTGTGCGCGTCTGGCGATTTCACGTGGTGGCGTTCTTCTCCAGCTCCTCGAGCAGGTCTTTCAGCTGTTCTTCGAAAATTGCGCCGCTATCGCCGCCGCCAAAGCTGATCGCACCGCTGGAAAAGGTCGTACCGAAGGTTTCGCCGATGCTGTGGGTCTGCAGAATGCCTGAAGCGAAATCGCGCTGCGTCAGCGTGTCGAGTGGGTGGATGAAAGCGCCCCACACCAGATTCTGCGCGACCGCGTAGCGCGCGTCCAATGCCGTGTCGAAATTGGCCTGCATCAACCGCGCCATCGCGCCTTCGGGCAGTTCGGCAATCAACGCAATCGGGGTGATGATCCGCATCCGCCCCGCCGTAGTATCGGTGACGACCAGCATCACCCGCTCTTTCAAGGTGAACTGCCAGCTATTGCCGGTGCGCATCGCCTTGGCATCGAGCGCCTTGATCACCTCGTCCATCTGTTCGAGGATGGCGGTGACTTCCGGGTTGATTTCGACTGGCGCGGCAGGTGCCTCTTCCTCCAGCAGAAATTCGCCCTCTGCCAGCGGGCCTTCCGGCGCAGGCAGCGTCTCGGATGGAGCTTCAACCGGCGGCACGTCCTGCGCATGCGCGGCGGCGGGCAAGATCAGTGCTGCGACAACGGCGGGCAGCAGGTAAGGAAATCGGAGCATGATCGCGGCCCTTTGCACAGGTGATGACATCGCAACCTATGCCACCACCTGTTGCACCGCAATCACGCGATTTTCAGTGGGCCAAGCGGTTAGTGCTTGCCGCCGGGATCGGCGAAGTGGCTCGGCAGGTGCGCGTTGACCACGCCGCCGTCGACCGTCAGCGTCTCGCCCACCACGTAATCGCCCGCGCGGCTGCACAGGTAGATTGCGGCGGCTGCCATGTCTTCGGCGGTGCCGATCCGCTGGGCCGGAATGCCCGCCGCCGAAGCGAGCGGTGCTTCCTTGGCGGCCTTGTTCATCTCGCTCGGGAAGGCCCCGGGCGCAATCGAGGAGACCACGATATTATCCTCGATCAGCCGCGCAGCCATCCGCCGGGTCAGCTGGATCACCGCCGCCTTGGAGGCCTGATAGGCATAGGTTTCCCACGGATTGATCCGCTGCCCATCGATCGATGAAACGTGGATCACCTTGGCCGGATGCCCCGACTTGCCGCCTGCGACCAGCAGGTGGTGCAGCTTCTGGGTAAGAAAGAACGGCGTCTTGACGTTGAGGTCCATCGTCCGGTGCCACCCGGCCTCGGAGAATTCGAGATAGGGCTGCCCCCAGGCGGCACCGGCATTATTGATGAGGATATCGAGCCGGGTCTCGCGCACCTGCAATTCCTCAGCGAGGCAGACCATACCGTCCATCTGGCTGAGGTCGGCCTGGATGCCAATGACACGATCTGCGCCAAATTCGTCGATCGTCTCCTGCATCTGATCGATCTTGCGCGCCGAGATATAGACCCGCGCGCAGCCTGCCGCGAGCAGGCCCTCGACAAACATCTTGCCGATCCCGCGGCTACCGCCAGTGACCAGCGCGATGCGCCCTTCGAGGCTGAAAAGTGATTGAATGTCCATGTTTTATCCTTCCCTCTCCCTCCTCTTCAGAGGAGGGACCCGCGAGACTTGGCAGCTTGCTGCCTAGTCGCAGCAGGGTGGTGTCTTGCGGCGCTCGCTTCGCTCGCAACCACCCCCAACCCCCTCCTTTGAAAAGGAGGGGGTCAGATGCAATCAATATCCACTCAATTGTGCCACGCGATTGGCGTGGAAATAGGCATCGCCCAGGAATTCGGCGAGCGCGCGGTCGCGTTTCATGTAGAGGCCGATGTCATATTCGTCGGTCATGCCGATGCCGCCGTGCATCTGCACGCCTTCCTGCACCGCAAGCCGCGCGGTCTTGGCGACCTTGGCCTTGGCAACGCTGATCATCAGATCGGCGCTATCGGCCCCGGCGTCGAGCAATTGCTGCGCCTTGATGGTCACCGCGCGGGCAATCTCGACCTCGGAATAGAGGTGGCTGGCGCGGTGCTGGAGCGCCTGAAACTCGCCGATCAGCTTGCCGAACTGCTTGCGCTGCTTGAGGTAATCGACCGTCATGTCCATCGCGCCGCTGGCCACGCCGACGCCTTCGGCCGCCGCGCCGATGCGCCCCGCCATCAGCATCGCATCGAGCACCGCGCGCCCGCCGTCGATCTCCCCGATCACCGCGTCGACGTCCAATTCGACGCTGTCGAACTTGGTAT
>JAKFWB010000116.1 GCA_021732945.1 Porphyrobacter sp. | reverse complement strand
TATGTTGCGATCCATGATTAGTGGGTGAACCGCATGAATTCGGCGATCGATCGCGAAAGCGCTGAACTGATGGCGTTTGGGGACAAGGAGCCGGTTTTGTGACTGACTTAGATGCAAAATGGCTGTCGGTGTTGCGCTTCCTTGGACGAGAGGCCGACGCGCTGGACGAGAAGGACTGGGATTCCTGGTTGGCGCTGTACGACGAGGAGGCTGAATATTGGGTGCCTGCCTGGGATGATAGCGAACGCCTGACCGCCGATCCGAAGCGCGAAATCTCGCTCATCTATTATCATAACAGGGGTGGGCTGGAAGACCGGGTGTTTCGCATCCGAACCGGCCGGTCCTCATCCAGTACGCCTGCTCCGCGGACGCAGCATATGTTCACGCTGCTGTCGGTCGAGGATACCGCTGCTGGTTTGCAGGTGCGAACCTCCTGGACTGTCACTTCGGTGCTTGAAGGAGATGTCACCATTTATAGCGGATCCGCGCACTACGACCTTGCGCCAGCAGGCAATTCCTTTGTGATCAAGCGCAAGAAGACGATCGTGATCAACGACGTCGCCAAGACCATGCTCGATGTCTACAGTATCTGACCGGCCAATGGGTTCGCTTGGCGCACGGCCGGTCGTTGGAACGCTGATCGGCGACCCTGCCGGGATCGGTCCGCAGGTTGCGGTCAAGGCGCTTGCGAGCGGGCAGGTTCACGAGGTGTCGGTCCCGGTTCTGGTCGGGTCGTCTGCGGCCGTCGAACGGGCCATCGACATGACTGGGGTCAAAGCGCGCGTGCGTGCCATGAAGTCGCTCGAGACGCCCAGTGACGATCCGGGCGTGATTGATGTGATCGACACGGGTGCCTTGCCTGCCGGGGTTCTGCCGCTGGGCGAAGACACTGAGGCGGCGGGGCACGCGACGGCGCAGTGGCTTGATGAGCTTGATGCGCTGGCGCGGGACGGATCCTTTGCGGCGACGATCATGGGACCGATCAGTACCGGTTCGCTGAAGATGGCCGGCAAGCTGGACAAGGTTATCAGCCCCACGCCCGGCGAGAGCTATCTCGTTTTGCTGACCGGCCCCTTGCGGGTTGCGCATCTGACTGATCATATGTCCTTGCGTCAGGTGATCGATGTCATTTCCGCTGATCTGGTGGCCAAGGCCATCGGTCAGGTGAATGATGCCATGCGGACTTGGGGCATTGCCAAACCGCGCATTGCGGTTGCCGGGCTTAATCCGCACGCTATGGGCGATGAGGAGCGGCTGGCCATCGCGCCGGGTGTCGAGCGGGCCAAGGCCATGGGGATTGCCGTAGAAGGGCCGGTCGCGCCGGATTCGGTCTTCCGCCAGTGCATCGAGGGCCGCTACGACATGGTTCTCGCGATGTTCCACGATCAGGGCCATATTGCTGTCAAGACCTGGGGATTTTCGGGCAACTGCGTAATCATAATGGGGCCGCCCTATCTCCACATGTCGGTCGCCCATGGCACCGCCTACGACATTGTCGGTTCAGGCATAGCGGACGCAGCGATGATGCTCAGTGCGATGCGCACCTGTGGGCGGCTCGCATCTGGGCAGGGATTTGAACTTGAAGGAGAAGCGAAATGAACACTCAAGTGCGGGTTGAGGCCCAGCGATCAATCCCCACGGCGATCGACTATAAGGTCTATCACGATCCCGAAATCTTCGCTGCGGAACAGAGCAACGTCTTCAAAGGGCGCACATGGTGTTACCTTGGACTAGAAGCCGAAATTCCCAATGCTGGGGATTTTCGGACGAGCCATGTCGGTGAAACACCAGTGGTACTGGTGCGCGGTCAGGACAGCAAGATCTTCGCCTGGGTCAACCGCTGCGCACACAAGGGGGCGACCGTGTGCCGCTCGCTGCGCGGTAACCAGGCCGATGGCGCTTTTGTCTGCGTCTATCACCAGTGGGCTTACGATTCCGAAGGAACGCTGGTTGGCGTGCCGTTCCGGCGCGGCATGAAGGGCGTCGGCGGCTATGACAAGGATTTCGATCCGGCCAATCACTCGCTCGAGAAGCTGCGGGTTGAGAGCTACAAGGGCATGGTTTTCGGCACGTTTTCGTCCGAGATAGAGCCGCTCGAGGATTTTCTAGGTCCCGTGATGCGCAAATATATCGACCGGGTTTTCCATCGTCCGATCAAAGTGTTGGGCTATTCGCGGCAGTATATGGCGGGCAATTGGAAGCTCTATTCCGAAAACAGCCGGGATAGCTATCACGGCGCCTTGCTGCATCTGTTCTACCCCACCTTCGGCATTTACCGCCAAAGCCAGGACAGCGCCGGAGAGCTTACGGAGCAGGGCTTCCATAATGTCTTTACGGTGTCCAAGCCCAAGGGCGACATCGATTACACGTCGTTCGGCGACGAAGCCAATCGGGAGATGCAAGGGGCGACGAAATTGCAGGATGAAAGACTGTTGCAATTCCGGCCCGAAATTGACGACGATGTGGGGCTGCACATCCAGTCGCTGTTCCCCAACGTGGTGCTGCAGCAAATCCAGAACACGCTGGCGACCCGTCAGATCGTGACGCTTGGCCCTGACAAGACAGAGCTGGTCTGGACCTATTTTGGCTATGCAGACGATGATGAGGAAACAACGCGGCACCGCCTGCGCAACCTGAATCTTGTCGGGCCTTCCGGGCTGATATCGATGGAGGACGGCGAAGCAGTCGAGCTTTGCCAGCAGGGGACCATCGGGGCGGAAGGCAAGTTTAATTTCATCGAAATGGGTGGTGACGATGTGCGCGAATACTACGCGCCAATGGGCATGGATGAGAACGCCGTGCGTGGATTCTGGAAAGGGTATCTGGAATTGATGAGTGATGCCTTGTCGGCCTCGACAGCGGAGGTGCCGGCATGACGATCGCCGATCCCGTTCTGCAAGGTCTGATCGATTCCCTGAACGCCGCTTACGGCCTATGCCTCGATGACGGGCGTCTTGAAGATTGGCCCGAGTTCTTTGTTGAAGATTGCCTCTATCAGGTGATCGCTCGCGAGAATGTCGACAATGGCCTGCCTGCCGCAGTGATGTATTGTGATAGCAAGGGGATGCTGGTGGATCGCGTGGTGGCCCTGCGCCATGCCAACGTGTTCCCCGAACATTTCAGTCGTCATCTAATCTCTCGGGCGGTTGTGACCGGGAGCGAGGGGAACACGGTGACGGCGGAGGCCAGCTATGCCGTGCTGCAAACCCGCAACGACGGTGAAACGCGCATCTACAATGCCGGGAAGTATATCGACAGGTTGCTGGTCAAGGACGGCGCGGCAAGGTTGGTCAGCCGGACTTGCGTCTACGACACCCACCGGATCGCGACCCTGCTGGCGACCCCGATCTGACGGCCGTAATTTTTTCCGACAAGAGACAAGAGGAGAAACACAATGCAATTGTTCATCAGTCCCGGCGCCTGTTCGCTTGCACCGCATATTGCCCTGCGCGAAGCCGGCGCGGATTTCGAGGCGGTCAAGGTCGATCTCGCAACCCGCAAAACCGAAGCAGGCGACGATTTTCTGGCCGTTAATCCATCCGGCAAGGTCCCGGCGCTGACCCTGGACAACGGTCAGAGCCTGACCGAGAACCCAGCTATTCTGCTCTATATCGCCGATCAAAATCCCGAAGTCGGCCTAGCGCCAGCCGAGGGCAGCTTTGAGCGTTATCAGCTGTTGAGCCGCCTCAGCTTCCTCGGCTCGGAATTCCACAAGGCCTTTGTGCCTTTGTTTGCTCCCGGAGCATCCGATGAAGCCAAGGCGGCGGCCGCAGTGGCGGTCGAGAATCACCTGGCAGCGCTCGACAAGGAACTGACCGGGCGGGATCATTTCGCCGGCGATTCGTTCAGCGTCGCCGACATCTACCTGTTCGTGATGCTTGGATGGCCTGGATATGTGGACATCGATATGTCTGCATATCCCGCGCTCGGCGCTTATGCCGGCAAGATCGCGCAGCGTCCCGCTGTGGGTGCAGCGCTAAAAGCCGAAGGTCTGGCATGAGGCAGCGCGTGAACCGCTCGCGGACATACGGCGAGTAAAGCGCATTCACTAATTGCCAATGCGTTCTGTTTTGTGCAATATATTGGGAAAGCGATTCTAGCGCCCGCCTATAATGTCTTCCGTCAAGACGACGGGAGGCGCTTAGGATTGAAGGCGGTAAAGGCGCGATCGGGAGAGATATGGTCACCGCAACGAAAGAAGATGCACGCCCCGAGATCGGCAAGTCGCTGGTGGTCGATGGCAGTGTTACCAACTACCATGATGTGGGCGAAGGTCCGCCGGTCCTGCTTATCCATGGATCGGGACCAGGTGTCACGGCATGGGCTAACTGGCGGCTCAATATGCCAGCTCTTGCGAAACAGTTCCGGGTGATTGCGCCGGACATGTACGGATTTGGTTATTCCGATTCCAAGGGCCGTATCGAAGACAAGCAGATCTGGGTCGACCAGATTGCCGCCTTGCTCGACGGGCTTGGCATCGACAAGGTGTCGATGGTGGGCAATTCGTTCGGTGGCGGCATTGCGCTGGCTTTCACGATCGCGCATCCGGATCGAGTCGAGCGGGCGGTACTGATGGGGCCGGCCGGTCTTGAGTTCCCGATCACGCCTGCGCTCGATGAGGTCTGGGGCTATGTTCCCTCGGTCGAGGCCATGCGCTCGTCGCTCGAATATCTTGCCTGGGATCACAGCAGGCTGACCGACGATCTGATCAAGTCGCGATACGAAGCAAGTATGCGTCCTGGTGCACAGGAACCGTATCATGCGACGTTTGGCGGCGCGAACCGTCAAGCCAATATCGCGATGCTGGCAAGCCGCGAAGAAGACATTGCTGCGCTGCAACACGAAATGCTGGTGCTGCATGGCCGGTTCGATCAGGTTATTCCACTGGAGTCGAGCGTACGCTTGGCAACGCTGCTGCCTCGTGCTGACCTGAACGTGTTCGGCGAATGCGGGCACTGGGTTCAGATTGAGCGCATGGCCAGCTTTAACCGAGTTGTGTCTGAATTTTTCACCAACGGCCTCAAGGGCTGACGCATACAAGGAGAACTGAAATGGCTTTGACCGGTGTAATTAGCCCTGGATATGTGCAACTGCGGGTCCTCGATCTCGACGAGGCTATTGTTCATTATCGTGACCGAATTGGTCTCAATCTCGTCAGCGTCGAGGATGGGCGTGCCTTCTTCCAGGCGTTCGACGAATTCGACCGCCACAGCATTATCCTGCGCGAAGCCGATACCGCTGGGCTTGACCGGATGGCGTTCAAGGTCGCGAAAGACTCCGATCTTGATCATTTTGCCGAACGCCTGCTCGACGCGGGAGTGCACGTCGATGTCATTCCCGCTGGCGAAGATCCGGGTGTCGGACGCAAAATCCGCTTCAACACGCCGACCTCGCATGTGTTTGACCTATACGCAGAAATGGAGCTGTCCGAAACCGGGCCGGCGGTCCGCAATCCTGATGTCTGGATAGCCGAACCGCGTGGCATGCGGGCAACCCGCTTTGATCACTGCGCGCTCAACGGCGTGGACATCTCGGCGAGCGCCAAGATCTTCGTGGAAGTTCTCGACTTCTCAGTCACCGAGGAACTGGTCGACGAAAGTACGGGGGCACGTCTCGGTATTTTCCTTTCATGCAGCAACAAGGCCCATGATGTCGCCTTTCTGGGCTATCCGGAAGATGGCCGGATCCACCACACTTCGTTCAACCTCGAATCCTGGCACGATGTTGGGCACGCGGCTGACATTATCAGTCGCTACGATATCTCGCTCGACATCGGCCCGACGCGCCACGGGATCACTCGCGGCCAGACGATCTATTTCTTCGATCCGTCGGGCAACCGCAACGAGACGTTCAGCGGCGGCTATTTCTATTACCCCGACAACCCGCGCCGCATGTGGCAGGCAGAAAACGCGGGCAAGGCGATTTTCTATTACGAGAAAGCGCTGACCGACCGTTTCATGACGGTGAACACCTGATCATGGACGGTTTGGTGACAATCCGGACAATCGGACACGGCTTGGCCGCACAAGCGGTTTCGGCCGCCGTCGCCAAGGGCGAGGAAGCCGGTTGCCCGGTCGTTGCCGCCGTCATCGGGGGAGGGGGCGAACTGGTGGCTTTGCTGCGTGCGAGCGGCACACCCTTTCCCTCGTCACAAATTGCCCAGGACAAGGCCAATACCGCCGCCAGCTTTCGGGTTGCGACGCCTGACGTGTACCAGATGGTTTCGGGCAATCCGGCGCTGTGCACCGGAATTACCGCGCGACCGGGCATCGTGATGTTTGGCGGGGGGCTGCCGATCGTTATCGATGGCGAATTCGTCGGCGCAATCGGCGTATCTGGCGGATCTGAAGAACTCGATATTTCCTGCGCCAATGCCGGCCTCTCTGCGATTGGCGCAGAGCAGCAGTGAGCGGCCGGTGCCTCAATACATTGGAACGATAGAAATCAAATGACTACCAATCCGCCTCGACCTGTAACCGACACCATACTCAATTTCATTGGGGGCTCCTTTCGCAAGGGCAGCCAGGGAAAGACCTTTGACAACGTCAATCCTGCAACCGGACAAACGATCGGCACGGTTCATGAGGCAAGCGAAGCCGATGTCGCCGATGCAGTGGCGGCGGCGAGGGCGGCGCTCAACGGACCGTGGGGAGAGATGACGACTGCCGAGAGGGTCAAGTTGATCGTCGCGGTAGCCACCGAAATCGAGCGTCGTGCGGATGATTTTCTCGATGCCGAGGTGGCCGATACCGGCAAGCCCCGTCACGTGGCTTCGCACATTGACATTCCTCGCGGCGCGGCTAATTTCCGCATGTTCGCCGACGTTATCGCGACGATGCCAGGTGAATCCTTCACCACACCGACGCCAGATGGTGGGCAGGCGATCAATTATGCCGTGCGCAAGCCCAAGGGCGTGATCGCGGTGATCTGCCCTTGGAATTTTCCGCTGCTCCTGATGACCTGGAAGGTCGGACCGGCGCTAGCCTGCGGAAACACAGTGGTAGTCAAGCCTTCGGAGGAAACCCCCCGAACAGCAGCGCTTCTGGGCGAAGTTATGAACGCGGTGGGGATGCCCGAAGGCGTCTACAACGTCGTCCATGGTTTCGGCGGCGGCTCGGCGGGCGAGTTCCTGACCTCCAACAAGGATGTCGATGCGATCACTTTTACCGGCGAGACCGGAACCGGGCAGGCTATCATGCAAAAGGCCGCAGTCGGGGTCCGCGACGTTTCTTTCGAGCTCGGCGGCAAGAATGCGGCGATCGTCTTCGCAGACGCTGATCTCGACAAGGC
>JAKFWB010000119.1 GCA_021732945.1 Porphyrobacter sp. | reverse complement strand
GCTGATCGAGCGGGCCAACGAGCGCGCCGCCGAAACAGGCAGCACGGCGCGCTTCGTCTGGGCCGATGCAGCAGCCGCGACGCTTGATGACCCACCGTTCGACCGCCTGTTCTCGCGCTTTGGCTCGATGTTCTTCGAAGCGCCAATACCTGCCTTCACCAACCTGTGCGCGATGCTCAAACCCGGTGCGCGGATCGACCTTGCCGTCTGGGCCAACCCGCGTGACAATCTTTGGATGATGGAAATGATGGGCGTTGTGCGCAGCCACATCGACATCCCGCCCGCCATCCCGCGCACGCCGGGGCCGTTCGCTTTCGAAGACCTCGGCTATCTCGAAGAGGTGCTGACCGGTGCGGGGTTCGGCGGCATGGAAGTTGTCCCCTACGCTGGCGTTCAGGCCGTCGGCGGTCCGGGCGCTACGCCTGAGGAAGCGACCGATTTCGTGCTCGCGTCGATGGCGGTCGGCAGGGCGCTCGCCGAAGCGGGCGCGGATGTCCGCGATGCTGCGCGCGCCGATCTTGTCGCAATGTTTGCCCGCCATCACCGGGACGGCGAAGGCGTCATGCTGGGCTGCAAGGCATGGCTGGTGAGCGCCGTGCGGCAATAGTGCGGGCTAGCAGCGGGCTTTCTCAGCCAATTTGTTCAGCCCATCGATGCGCCTGACGACTAACTTTTTGCCCCTCAAGGCTTTACCTAAGACGAAAGCTGACATCAATGCGCAAGTTGATTAGAAATTCTGCCCAACAGCATTGCCTTATTTCTATTAAAAATTCTCATAAGTTGGCGTTCGCACAATAAATAGTAAACAATTCCTACCAATGAACTTATAATGGTCGCAAGTACAATCGCTGCGAACCATCCCATCTGCATTTCAGCAATTACACGTGAAAACAAAGAAATAAAAGGATTGTGTGTTAAGTAGATCGCATAGGAGGCTGATCCTCCAAAAACGAGCCAAGAAGGAACCGAGAAAATTCCGCTAGCCTCGGCCCGACATAGCAAAGGCAAAGCAGCAGCAATTGCCAAACAAACAATCCAACTCTCGCTACGCTCACTTCCGAATTATAAGAACAAAAATACTAAGACGATGGATGCAAATGAAAAATACTTCAATTTATCAAGGGTAAGCCTATTAAACACATGGGACGCGGCAACTCCTGCGATAAATTCTACGTTTATCGGATCAAGTAATAATTTTGTAATTGGCCCTTCGGGAAAAATTGTTAAATTTGCTAAAGCAAGAGACCCACACCACATCGATAATCCAAGCGTAAGCCGTTTTGAGAAAAACAACATCGCGTAGATCAAATAAAATGCTAATTCATGCTGCAAGGTCCACGCTACGCTCAGGGCAGGTGGAAAGGCTGTAGGAAATAAAGTCAGGCTTGAGAGCCAGCCCCACTCTCTGCCGCTGCCACTCAATTGCGGAAGGATCGTGTATGCTGCCACCATTGCAACGGCTATGGGCCAATATGGCAAAAAAATTCGTCCAAGGCGTTCAAATACAAACTGCAATGCCGGCTTAGGCTTTGATGTCATTGTATAATGAATAATAAATCCAGAAAGCACAAAGAAAAAATCAACGCCAAGATATCCGTAATCAAGAAACGTTGCGACTGACCTCGGAGGTGTATCCACAAATTCCGCGACACTGATAACGGCATGATGGAATACAACTGCCATTGCAGCAAGGAACCTTCCTGCCTGAAGCGAATTTATCATTGGGTGACCTTGTGACATTTACGTCAATATGGGGCGGTATTCGCCCGCAGTCAAAGGGCTTTACAAAGCAGATTGGCGGACAGGGTGGGATTCGAACCCACGGTAGGCTTGCACCTACGGCGGTTTTCAAGACCGCTGCCTTAAACCACTCGGCCACCTGTCCTATGCCGCAACTGGCTAACGCCAGACGGCGGTATTGTCACCTGCGGCGACGTCTGCGGCGCTGCCGCGCCTTCGACTCCAAGACCGCTGCCTTAAACCACTCGGCCACCTGTCCGCTTGCGAAGCGCCCCTTAAACCGACTTTACGCCCAAGTCATCCCACTTCGGTTATTGGGTATTCAGACAAGCTATGACATCAAACCAATGATGATTCCCCGTTAGCTCCCCGCCGCCGCGCTGCTTGCGTTGACCTTTGCCATCACCGGCGCTTCTCCGCCCATGGCACCTGTTGCTGCGCAGGTGGTGGGATCAGAATCGCTCGGTTTCGATGCCTATCTCGAATTGCTTAAAGCGCGCGCCCGGGGTGAAGGGGTGAGCGAGGCGACGGTTGAACGGATGACCGCAGGCCTGACGCCCAATCCCACCGTGATCCGGCTCGACCAGAACCAGCCCGGCAGTGCCAGCACGCGCGGCTATCCGCCAATGTCCAGCTACATCGCAACCCATGTCGATGCCGCCCGAATCGGTGGTGGGCGCGCCGTCTTTGCCCAGCACCGCGATCTGCTGACCCGGATTGAACGGGAATTTGGCGTTCCGGCCCCAATCATCGTCGCCATCTTCGGCCATGAGACCAGCTATGGCCGGGTGAAGGGTGATTTTGACCTGTCGCGCAGCCTCGCCACCCTCGCATGGGAAGGCCGCCGCCGCGAGCTGTTCGCCAGCGAGTTTGTTGCGCTGATGAAGATTGCCGACCGGGGCTTTGGCCGGTCGCAATTGGTGGGAAGCTATGCGGGCGCCTTTGGCAATCCGCAGTTTCTGCCAAGCGTCTATCTGCGGCTCGCCACGGACGGGGATGCCGATGGGTGGGCGGATATTGTCTCCAGCCGCGCCGATACTTTCGCTTCGATCGGCAATTATTTCCGCGATGCGGGCTGGCGTCCGGGGCAACCTTGGGGCGTGCGCGCGGCCGTTCCTGATGGCTTTGATGTGTCCGCTTACCGCACGCGCCTTGCATCACCGGTCTGCCCCCGCGTTCACGAACGCTTGAGTCGCTGGATGACTGCCGCCGAATGGCGCGCGGTGGGGGTTGTCGCACAGGGCGGCCTTGCTGATGACGTCATGGTGTCACTGTTTCAGCCCGATGGCCCCGGCAAGCCTGCGTGGCTGCTGACCGGCAATTACCGCGCGATCCTCGAATATAACTGCTCAAGCTACTACGCCCTCAGCGTCGGTCTGCTGGCAGACGAAATCGTGAACTGAGCCGCCCCCATGCCTCGCCAAGCGGCAGGGGCGTGGGTATAGCCTCAGACGTCATGCTGACCCGCCTTTCTGCAATCCTGACGTTCCTGATCGCAACCATCGCTGTGGCTCCCGCGCAGGCGATGCTTCCGGCCGTTCTGCCGCCCGTCCCCGCAGTTCCTGCCGCTTCGGACGCTCCGGTTGCGATGCTGGTCGATCTTTCGAGCGGTCAGGTGCTGCATGCCCGCAATGCTGACCGGCGGTTCATGCCTGCCTCTGTCACCAAGGTGATGACGCTGTATCTCGCTTTCGAGTTGATTGAGGCCGGACGGCTTGATCCGGCGCAGATTTTCGAGATGAGCCCGCTTATCGCGCAGGAATGGCGGCGGACCGGTTCAACCATGTTCCTTGAAGCGGGCGAGCGGGTGCGCGTGGATGACTTGCTGCTGGGGATCGCCAATGTCTCCGCCAATGATGGGGCGGCGGTGCTGGCCGAAGGGCAGGCGGGTTCGGTGCCGGCGTGGACGCTCGCGATGAACCGCACGGCACAAGCATTGGGGATGTCCAATAGCTATTTCGCCAGCCCCAATGGTTGGCCAGACGAAGGCCGCACCTTCACCACTGCGCGCGATCTGGTGACGCTGGCACGTGCGCTGATTGCCCGTCATCCGGACAAGTTCGGCTATTACATCGGGCGCAGCGGATTTGATTACAAAGGGATCGCCCAGATCAACCACGATCCAATGATCGGTCAGGTCGCCGGTGCTGACGGGATCAAGACCGGCTTCACCAACGAGGCGGGATTTTCCTACCTTGGCACGGCACAGCGGAACGGGCAGCGCTTGGCCTTGGTGCTGGCTGGGGTTGAGAACGGGCGGCTGCGTGGGCGGTTGGCGCGATCCTATATCGAGTGGGGCTTTGCCGCATTTGAACGTCGTCGGCTGTTTGATCCGGGTGCGGTCGTCGGCCAAGCGCGGGTGCAAGATGGCGCAGCGCGGCGCGTTGCGCTGGTTGCGCGCGGGCCAGTCAACGTCAATCTCCAGCGCGGCAACACTGGGCCGCTGCGCGCCACTATTCACTATGATGGTCCGCTGCGCGCGCCGCTGGCAGCCGGAGCGCAGGTTGCGATGCTGGAAGTGACCGCGCCGGGGATGGCGCCCGCCAATATTCCCCTGTTCACGTCAGAAGCGGTGGAGGCGGCAGGTCCGATAGATCGCATCATCAATGCCTTCGCAGGGCTTTTCTCATGAGCCCGCCGCGCGGTGCATTTATCGCCTTTGAGGGCGGGGAAGGGGCGGGGAAATCCACTCAGGCCCGGCTGCTGGCAGAGGCGTTGCGGTCGCGCGGCCTTACGGTCGTCACCACCCGCGAGCCGGGGGGCACGCCGGGGGCCGAGGCCATCCGCAGCCTGCTGCTCGCGCCGCCGGGAGAGGGGTGGACGCCTGAGGCCGAAGCCCTGCTGTTCGCCGCGGCCCGCGCCGATCACGTTGCGCACCTGATCCGCCCGGCCTTGGCGCGCGGCGAATGGGTGATTTGCGACCGCTTTGTGGACTCGAGCCGCGCTTACCAAGGCGGGGCTGGCGGCCTCGGCGATGAAGCGATCCTTGCGCTGCATGGCTTTGGCAGCGGGGGTATCCGACCGGACATGGTCATCCTGCTTGAAGGGGATGAAGGCAGTCTCGCCGCCCGGCTCGCCGCGCGCGATGGCAGTGCAAGCGACGCGATTGGCGGGCGTCCTGCCGCCTATCACCGTGCGGTCGCCGCCGCCTTTGCTGCGCTGGCTGAAGGCGAACCGCAGGCCTTTGCCCAGATCGAAGCGATCGGCGATCCGCAGATTGTCCATGCCCGCGTGCTGGAGGCTCTGGCGCCAATCCTTGATCGAACCGGCGCATGACAGATTGGCCCAATCATGCCGAAGCATGGCGGCAGTGGCGCGACGCGCTGGGCGGTCAGCGGATGCATCATGGCTGGCTGCTGGCGGGCAAGGCAGGGCTGGGCAAACGCGACTTTGCAATGGCGGCCGCGCGCGAGCTGGTGGCCGAACCCGGCGTGCCGCAGCCATCTGGCGATCATCCCGATATCATCGTGCTCACCTACGGCCCCAAGGACGAAAAGGGCGAAAAGGCGCAGGCCGAGGGCAAGCCGTTCGATCTGGCCCGCTCGATCCGCATCAAGCAGATCCGCGCGATGCAGCGACGGCTGATCACTCGCCCGACACTGGGCAGCCGCAGGGCGATCATCATCGATCCGGCCGATGACATGGAAAAAGGCGCCGCTAACGCGCTGCTCAAGAGCCTTGAGGAGCCGCCTGTTGGCACCTTCTTCCTGCTCGTCACCCACCGCCCGGCGCGGCTGCTGCCGACGATCCGGTCGCGGTGCCGGACGCTGCGGTTTCCGGTGCTCAATGATACGCAGCTGGCCGCCTTGTTGGGCGACGCCGGTCTGCCGCCTGACCCGGGGGCGATTGCCGCTGCTGAAGGGTCCTTCGGCGTCGCACTGCGCTTTGCTGCGCAAGGATTGGCGCCGGTCTCCGCCGTGATCACCGCGCTGATCACTGGCGCGGAGCAGGGCATTTCGCAGCGCGGGGAGCTTGCCCGGCTGATCGGGGCGAGGGCGGACCGCGAACGGGTGCAGGCGGTGCTCGATCTGGCGCAGGCCTTGGTAGCGCGCGCTGCGCGAGGCAGTGATGATCCGCAGCACCGGGCGCGCCTGATCGATACCCATGGCGCGCTGGTCAGCCTCGCCGCCGAAGCCCCGACCGCCAATTTCGATCCCGGCCTGCTGCCCTACGAGATCGGCAGCTTGCTTGTCGCCGCCGCGCCCGCTAGCGAACCGGCCCATGGCTGACACCCCGTTTTATATCACCACCGCGATCAGTTACCCCAACGGGCGGCCGCATATTGGCCATGCCTATGAGGCGATTGCGGCCGATGTGATTGCTCGATTCCAGCGCCTTCAGGGTCGCAAGGTCCGCTTCCAGACGGGCACCGACGAGCACGGCCTGAAGATGGCGCGCAAGGCCGAGGAGCAGGGCCGCACGCCCGCTGCCTTGGCAGATGAAATGTCCGGTTATTTCCGCGAGATGTGCGATGCTTTGAACGTGTCGTATGATCGTTTCATCCGCACGTCTGAGCCAGATCATCACCGCGCCAGCCAGGCGATCTGGGAGGCGATGGAGGCGGCAGGCGACCTCTATCTCGATCGGTACGAAGGCTGGTACTCGGTCCGCGACGAGGCCTATTACGATGCAAGCGAACTCTTCGAGGGCGAAGGCGGGGAGAAGCTCTCACCGCAGGGCACGCCGGTCGAATGGACCGTGGAGGAAAGCTGGTTCTTCCGGCTTTCCAGGTATCAGGACCATCTGCTCGAACTGCTGCGCACCCCGGGCTTCCTCGAACCGGCAAGCCGCCGCAACGAGATGATCGCTTTTGTCGAACAGGGCCTGCGCGATCTGTCGGTCAGCCGCACCTCGTTTGACTGGGGGGTGAAGGTGCCCGGCAGCGATGGCCATGTGATGTATGTGTGGGTAGATGCGCTCACAAACTACCTCACTGGACTCGGTTATCCCGATGCAATGGGCGACTACTGGCCAGCCAGTCTGCACCTTATCGGCAAGGATATCGTGCGATTCCACTCGATTTACTGGCCCGCCTTCCTGATGAGCGCCAATCTGCCGGTGCCACAGAAAGTGTTCGGCCACGGCTTCCTGCTCAATCGCGGGCAGAAGGAATCGAAGTCGCTCGGCAATGTCACCGATCCGCTGGAGCTGGCGGAACGCTTCGGCGTGGACGCCTTGCGCTACTTCCTGATCCGTGAAGTCGCCTTCGGACAGGATGGCAGCTATTCGCCTGAAGCCATTGTTCAGCGGGCGAATGGCGAGCTTGGCAATGCCTTCGGTAACCTTGCGCAGCGCACCCTGGGCTTCATCGCCAAGAACCTTGAAGGCTACCTCCCGGCAATCCGCGGCCATGCCGAAGCGGACGCGGCCCTGTTTGCCGCGGTGGACCGGGCGATCACGACTGACATACCCGAAGCTTTTGAAGCCCTTGCGCTTCAGCAAGGGGTTGAAGCCTGGTTGCAAGCGGTGTTCGCCTGCAATGCCTATATCGACAGCGAAGCGCCGTGGACCTTGCGCAAGACCGATCCTGAGCGGATGGAGACCGTGCTGGCGACGCTCTATATCTGCATC
>JAKFWB010000504.1 GCA_021732945.1 Porphyrobacter sp. | reverse complement strand
GGTCGAAAAGGTCGATCATCATTCCGCCCGGCGCGTTGAATTCCTGGCGCGGTTTGGACAGGCTGTCGAAATGCGGGCCAAGCTGCTTGCCGTCGTATTCGGCGGGTGCGAGCAATCGGCCCTCGTCCATTGCTCCCTCAACGTCCGGATACCAGTCGCTGGATGGCGGAGAGAGCAGGAAATTTACCGAACTATTGGCCTCCAGCCACTCGACCATTTCCGGCCCTGTTTCGATATAGGCTTCGATCAGCTCGCGCTCTGCCCGGTTGCCCACCACCGACAGGCAATAGTCCAGCGCCTTCTGCTTGCTGTCATCCACGCCTGCCGCAACCGCCTGCGGACTTTCGGGAATCCACACGCCGCCACCGGAGATCGCAGTCGTCCCGCCAAAGTGCGGCGCCTTTTCCAGCACGGCCACCTTGCGGCCAGCCTTGGCAGCGACCAGCGCTGCCGTCAGGCCTGCGCCGCCAGACCCCATAACCACTACATCATACTGCATCGCCATTCCCCTCAAGCACACATGATCGAACGCATGGCCTGGTCATCAATCCCCAGTTGCCCGGCGCAATCCAGTCCATCCCAATATTCCCGCCACCACACGATCTTGCCCGCATCATCCAGGTCGAACACGCCGACAACATGGGTGGTCGTCTCGCGCCCGTCTTTCAGCTGGCGACAGGTATCGACCCGTTCCGTGAACACGGTGGAGCCGGAAACAGCGAGGCTCAGAATGTTGCAGGCACATTCGTCGTAAAGTTCGTACTGGCGTTCCAGCTCCTCGCAGATGGCATCAGCACCCTGCCTGACTGGCGCGATCGGAACGACTGGCTGATACCGGGCACCGTCTGCCAGCAAGGCCCGCACAGCGGCGACATCAAGCTTGCGGGTATGAAAGAGCGAGAGGAATTCGCGAACCGTGATTTCAGGGTTCATGCTGTTTCTCCTTGCGATCCGAAGAAAGCGGCGACTTTACTTGTGTCAAAATACTCGCGCCCGTGGACGATCTGGCCATCCCTGATCATGAACAGGTCATGGTATTCATTGGCATAGACCCGCTCGCCGAAATGCATCTCGGAGCGGACCTCTGCGGCAACTGTATCACCCTCGGCTACCATGCCGATGATCTCGACCTTGCGCGGGGAAGCGGTCAGCAACATGCCCTTGACCGCATCTGTATAGGATTCCCGCGAAATTTCGCCGGTTCCGATAATCCACCAGCCACATTCGGGTGCCTGCAAGGCCTCGATCGTATCGATGTCGCCAGCCTCTACCGCGCCCAGGAAACGGCGGACAATTTCCTTGTTCTGTTCTTGCTGCGTCATACCGGTTTCTCTCCGTTATCGCTTCATCACGCGCTGCCTCGCCGCCCGCGCCTTTCCTTGGACAGGTTGCGACATGGGCGGCTCTGCAATGCAGGGTGGCGAGAGAGGAATTCGGATGGCTGGCGCGTATATCAGCAAGGAGCAAGGCAACTACCGATGGTATGTGCTTGCTATCCTGACAATTGCCCAGACTTGTCACGGGATCGACAGGGCCATCATTGGCCTGGTGTTGAAGCCCTTGGGCGACGAATTCAGCTTGTCTGGCGAACAACTCGGCATCCTTGCAGGCCTGGCATACGGTATTCCCTTTGCCATCGCAGCCCTGCCGTTCGGCTACGCCGTTGACCGCTTCAACCGCAAGAACCTGATGACCTTTGCGCTCAGCGCTTGGAGCGGAGCCACCGCATTGTGCGGCGCGGCCACAGGTTTCTGGACCATGTTGATGGGCCGCGCCGCAGTTGGCGTGGCGGAAGCCGGCGGATCTCCCACAGGCATGTCGCTGCTGTCCGACTATTTCGGCACGGACAAGCGCGCCACCGCCATCGGCATCTGGTATCTCAGCTCCGGCATCGGTACGGCGCTGGCATTCTTTCTGGGCGGCTGGATCGTGGAGATCTACGGCTGGCGCTGGGCCTTCCTCGCAGCCGGAATTCCCGGCCTGATGCTGGCCCCCCTGCTGTTCCTGACGATCCGCGAACCCAAACGCGGGCAGCAGGACGCGCCGTCCGAAGAAGCATCCGGCCCCTTCCGCCAGCGCGCGGGGGAATTGCTCGCCAGGCCCGGCATCTTCTTCTGCATTGCTGCCATCACCTGCATCGCCACCGGCATCTATGGGATGAGCACATGGCTCGCCACGTTCCTGATCGACAGCCATGACCTGGCAATCTCCAGCGCCGGCATGGTCGTGGCCATCGCTTATGGCATCCTGGGATCTCTCGGCAATCTGGTTGCGGGATGGGGCACGGACCGGATCAATGCCGCGCGCGGCGGCTTCGATCCGGGCCTGACCGCTTTGCTGGGTGCGATCATCCCGTTCCTGACCGCCATCACCGGGCTGGCCGCCGTGGGCGCAAGCGATACCACGCTGGCGATCGCGCTGGTCTTTGCCGCTGGTATCTTCAGCTCATCCTACAATGGCCCGATCTACGCTGTGATCGTGACCATCGCAGGGCCGCAACTGCGCGGCTTGGCAGTATCCTTCGTGCAGCTTAGCGCGAACCTGATCGGCGTGGGCCTTGGCGCATGGTTGATCGGCAGGGTCGCCGATGAAGTGGGCGGCCGCGATGGCGTTGGCTGGGGCATCGCAGCGGCAATGATGTTCTGTGTTGTCGGCGGCATCCTGCTGCTGCTGGCCAGCCTTCAAATCAAGAAATCACAAGTCGCCAGGAGTTGACCATGGATCCGCAAGCCCCCGCTCAATACAAGGCCGCAGTCGTTGATCCGAACTGCGTGCCCAGGCCCTACCCGGCCCGTACGGAAAAACTTCCGACCAGTCTGGATCAAGTGGATGCCGCATGGCTGGGCCGGATGATGAGCTACAAGTATCCAGGCGTTGCCGCCAACTCCATGGAGACGGTGGAACTGCTCAACAGCCACACCACCAAATGGCGCGTAAAGGTTGACTGGAACGATGCCGGCAAGGCGGCGGGCCTGCCGGACCATGTGTGCATGAAAGCCAACTGGTCCGGCTCTTTCGACAATGTCGATATTCATGCCCTGGAAGCCCGCTTCTATCATTTCATGGTGCAGGAAATGAAGGTTCCGACGGCGACGTGCTACTACGCCGACTGGGACGACGATGGCAGCGCGCACGGCTTCGTGGTGCTGGAAGACCTGGTCCAGCGCGGCGGGAAATTCGGCCACAGCACAGATGCCAACGGCGTCGACATGATCATGGACAATCTGGAAGGGATGGCGAAGCTTCATGGCAGCCTGTGGGGCAGCGACAAGATCAGCCCCGTCAACGCGCCCTGGCTGCAGACCCAGATGGATACCCCGGTTGATAGCGACCAGGTGCGGATCATGTGGCAATGGATCGAAGCCAACCTGAAGGACCCGGCATTCTGCGAGATTGCGCCGCAGCACTACCTCGATGATCCGCGCAAGGTGGAACGCGCGTTCGACCGGCTGGGCGAGATCGAGCGCGCCTATGACGCACCGCACTGCATCGTGCTGGGCGATTGCCACCAGGGTAACACCTACATCCTTCCCGAAGGCGAGCGGCTGTGGCTGGACTGGCAACTGGTGCGGCGCGGACGGCCCTGGCGTGACCTGACCTATTTCGTGATCGGCGCGCTGAGCATCGAGGAACGGCGCAAGCACCACAAGGACATGGTGAAGCAATACCGCGAATACCTGATCGCCACCGGCGCGCAGGGCGTGCCCGATTTTGACGAGGCTTGGGAGCAGAGCCGGCTGTTCGTGATGTACGGCTTGCAGGCCTGGGTCGCCAATCTCGATGCATGGGGCCAGAACGGCGTCCCCATGAACGAGCGCTTTTTCACCGCCGCCGAAGATTACGGCACGTGGCAACTTTTGGGAGAATAATGATGGGTCTGGTCGAAGGAAAAATTGCAATCGTTACTGGTGGCGGCGCCAATATCGGGGAAGCCTGCGCAAAAATGCTGGCAGATCATGGTGCCGCAGTCGCCATCGCGGACATTAACGAGGAAGGGGCGCAGCGCGTTGCCGCAGAGATCGGCCAAGCTGGCGGCAAGGCAATCGGCCTGAAGGTGGACCTGGCTGACGAAGCCAGCGTTTCCGCGATGGTCGCCGCCGTGTTGGAAGAATTCGGCCGCGTCGATATCCTGCACAACAACGCCGCCAATACCGGCGCCGCGCAAATGACCCGCGACGGCTCGCTGGCGGAAATGGAACAAGAGGTTTGGGACGCCGCCTTCGACATCAACGTGCGCGGAACCATGTTCGTGACCAAGCATGTGGTCCCGCATATGATCGCTGCCGGTGGCGGCTCGATCATCAACACCAGTTCTGGCGTGTCCTTGCTGGGGGACGTTCTCAACCCCGCCTACAGCGCATCAAAGGCCGCGGTAAACGCGCTGACGCGTAACACCGCCACGCAATTTGGCCGCGCCAACATCCGCTGCAACGCAATCCTGCCCGGCCTTGTCCTCAGCCCGGTTGCCCGCGCCCAGATGACAGAGGAACAGCTTGGCATGATCCAGCGGCACGTTCTGCTGCCGCGCGAAAGCGTTGCAAACGACATAGCCGGCGCGGTGCTGTGGCTGGCATCGGACCTGGCCAGCTTTGTCACCGGTCAGATCATCTCTGCCGACGGCGGCATCGTCCATCACCAGCCGCATTACGCGGACATGCTGGATATGTTCGCCGCAATGCAGGCGCAGCAATAAGGCCCGCCGGTGCGCTCCGGGCTGTTACCCGGAGCCACACGATCAGATCGCTGGCACGATTTCCTCGGCCACCCAGTGCTGGCGGTCGATCCAGGCCTGTTCGCCGGTCAGCCCCGGCGGCAGGGGCACGATGGTTTCGGTGATGCCCAGTTCCTTCAGCCAGCCGATCTGATCGATGATCTTCTGCTTGTCGGCAGTACCCGGCGCACGCGGATCATCGAGAATTTCGTGGTGTGCCCCCACGTTGAGCATTTCCAACGCGAAGAACACATCGATCTGCCGGCCATCGTATTCCGGCTGCGACTTGATGTAGTCGATGCAGTCCGGAAAGGTTTCCGGCGGAGTGCGGAAGGGCGACCAGCCATTGCCGAACTTGGCCACGCGGCGCTGTACCGCCGAGGCATCCCCGCCAAACCAGATCGGCATATGCGGCTTCTGGATCGGCTTGGGGGCAAAACCGCAATTCTTGAACTTCACGAACTCGCCATCGAACTCGGGATCATCCTTGGTCCACAGCTCGATCATGGCGGCGATATATTCGTCGGCCATCGCGCCGCGCTTTGAAAACGGCACCCCCAGCATGTCGAATTCTTCCTTCAGCCAGCCGACCCCGAAAATCGGTTCCGCCCGGCCCCCGGTCAGCCAGTCGAGCGTGGACCACGCCTTTGCCTGCACGATGGGATTTTGCAACGGCAGGATGGAAATGGAAGAGGAAAGCCGCAGATTGGTCGTCTGCCCGCCGAAGAAGCCCAGCGCCACAGCCGTGTGGAAATACCAGTCGCCCGAAAGCTCGATATGCTCCTTAGGGATAATGAAGTGCTCGCCCAGCATGCACTTGTAGAAGCCCAATTTGTCGGCAACGGCCATCAACTTGCCCACGTCGGCACCGGAAAGGGGGTCCTCCCACGGCTGAACCATGGCGGCGACCTTCATGGTCTTGGGAATACCGATACTCAGCTTCATCGCCCACTCTCCTTCGGTTTCAAAGCCGAGCCCTCTACCATCGCGGCAAGCCCGGCCGACCTGCCGGAAGGAAGGAAGGTCAGATCTGCAGCCCGTGCTGGCGAAGGAATGTCAGATCGCCCGGCGTATCGAGATCGGCAGACAGGCCATCGCATTGGAGCACCAGCATCCGTTCATCTGCCGCGCCGTGCAGCGCGCGGCTGCCCGGCCCGAACCGGAAGGCAAACGACCTGCCATCGGCCAGCGCAATGGCATTGGTGCCTTCGCCCGCCCGATCCGTCGCCATCGCAATGCCGTGGGTGGTAGCCGCTTTAAGCAGGGCCTCAACATCGGCCTGTGCCAGCAGCGGAAGGTCGGCATGGATCACAAGTAGGGGAAGTGGTCCGAAGTCATCGCGAAAAGCGGATATTTCCGGGTTCAGACCACGCCCCGCATCGAGCGCAAACGTGGCTGCAGGATGGTCAAAAGCCACATTTGAAAGCACCACGATCTGCTCGATTTCGCGGCACCGCGACAGCACATCGATTACATGATGCGCCATTTCACGCGCCAGCCGTTGGCGCGCGGCATGATCCAGCGCCGCCTGCAGCCGCGACTTGCCTCCGGTTCCGGTGCGAAAGGGAATAAGCGCGGTCCACCCCATCAGCGGCGACATTGTTGCGCCAGATCCATCGCTGCAAGCGCAACCCGGCGTCGATCTTCCGCTTGTTTCATCAGCGTGTCTGCAACGCCGAATGCGAGATTGCTGGGCTCAGAGTCACCTTCGTGGATCACCATGCCATCCAGCAGATCGCCGTAGTGATCGGCGATAGACTGGTTGGTGACCTGAAGGCCCAGTTCGCCCATAAGCTTCGCGGTCGGCCCTTTCACCGCCTTGCCGCCAACCAGCGGCGACACAGCGATCAACGGCGCGCGCCTGACTTTCAGTGCGCGATAAAGGCCGGGAACGGCCAGCAAGGGATCGATGCTGAGCCAGGGGTTCGATGGCGCGAGAAGGATCATATCTGCAGCGGCCAGAGCTTCCACCACGCCGGGTGCCGGTTTTGCCTGTTCCGAGCCTTCAAACCATATGGCGCTGACACGCGGTTCGCAGCGCTGCTGCACAAAATAGCGCTGAAAGGGAAGCAGTCCGGCATCGGTTTCCAGCCAGGTTGCCACCGGATCATCGCTCATCGGCAGAATGGCAAGGCCAATGCCCCAATGGCGGGCGAAACCCTTGACGATTGCAGAGAGCGGCTGGCCGCCATCTTTCGCCATGCGGCGCAGCACGTGCAGCGCCAGGTCACCATCGCCAAGGTTGAACCATTCCTCGCCGCCCAGGCTCTTGATGGCCGCCATGAAAGACCATGTCTCGCCCTCGCGCCCCCAGCCAAGGCTGGTGTTGGCTAGGCCTGCGAGGGTATACAGCAAGGTGTCGATATCGGGCGAAATCGGCAGTCCGAGATGTTCGAAATCGTCGCCCGTGTTGACGATGGCGGTCAACTGCGGGCCGGGGACGACTTGCTGCAAGCCTTCGACCAGCTTTGCCCCGCCGACGCCGCCTGTCAGCACAACCACACGCTCGTTCACCGGAACAGATCCTCGCCTTCGGGGCGCAGCAGGTCGCTGCTGTTCTGGCTACCCTGCTGCCAGGCAAGGCCGCGTACCAGGCAGGCTGGCAGACCTTCCGACCCCTCGCCCATCGCCAGACCCGCCGCACACGCAACCGCATCGGCAAAGGCGATCTGCGTGACCTGCATGATTCGCCCGTCCCGGTCTGGCTGGCCGCGCTGATCG
>JAKFWB010000253.1 GCA_021732945.1 Porphyrobacter sp. | reverse complement strand
TCAGCTGGTGCGCCGCGTGGCGTTCCGCCGGGCGATGAAGCGAGCGATGCAGTCGGCCATCCGGCTCGGGGCTGAGGGTATCAAGATCACTTGCGGCGGCCGTCTTGGCGGTGCCGAAATCGCCCGCGTTGAATCGTACCGTGAAGGCCGCGTTCCGGCGCACACCTTGCGCGCCAATATCGATTACGCCGATTGCGAGGCGTTGACCGCCTACGGGATCATCGGGATCAAGGTGTGGATCTTCAAGGGCGAAATTCTCGCCCATGACCCGACCGCGCAGGACCGCCTGATGATGGAAGCACAGACTTCCGGCGTCCGGCCGGCTCGTTGAGGTAACATACCATGTTGCAACCGAAAAAACACAAGTTCCGCAAGCAGTTCAAGGGCCGGATCAAGGGCGATGCCAAGGGCGGCACCACGCTCAACTTCGGCTCCTATGGCCTCAAGGCTCTGGAACCCGAGCGGATCACCGCGCGTCAGATCGAAGCGGCTCGCCGTGCGATCACCCGTCACATCAAGCGTCAGGGTCGTCTCTGGATTCGCGTGTTCCCCGATGTGCCGGTGTCAAAGAAGCCTGCCGAAGTCCGTCAGGGTAAGGGCAAGGGTTCGGTCGAATATTGGGCAGCACGGGTCAAGCCGGGCCGCATCCTGTTCGAACTCGATGGCGTTGCCGGCCCGCTGGCCGCTGAAGCATTCGAACGTGCAGCGATGAAGCTGCCGATCAAAGTTAAGGTTGTTGCCCGTCTGGGTGACACCAGCCACCTGGGAGGCGAATAATGGCCGACTTTGCGGACCTTCGCACCAAGACCGATGATCAGCTTACCGCCGAGCTCACTGAGCTGAAGCGCGAGCAGTACAATCTGCGGTTCCAGGCTGCGACCAACCAGCTCGAAGCCCCGTCGCGTATCCGTCAGGTACGCCGGAGCATCGCGCAGATCAAAACGCTTCAGAACGAGCGCGCGGCCAAAACCGCCGCCGTCAAAGCGTAAGGAGTAAGCACAATGCCCAAGCGCATCCTCGTCGGGACTGTGACCTCCGACAAGACCGACAAGACCGTGACCGTGCTGGTCGAACGCAAGGTGAAGCACCCGCTCTACGGGAAGATCATCCGGCGCTCGAAGAAGTATCACGCGCACGATGAGACCAACGAATACACCGTGGGTGATGTTGTGCGGATCGAAGAGACCCGCCCGATGTCAAAGACCAAGACCTGGATCGTCAAGGACCGGGTTATCGCGGGCGGCGTGCAGGCGGTGGATGCCGACCTCGACGTGGCTGCGGCCGGTAACTGAATTTAGCGTAAACGGAACTGTCAGGCCCCGGTCGGATCGGGTGTCCTGATAAGCCAGTGAGAAGGAAGACGGATCAATGATCCAGATGCAATCCAATCTCGACGTCGCGGACAATAGCGGCGCCAAGCGCGTCCAGTGCATCAAGGTGCTGGGCGGTTCGAAGCGTCGTACCGCAGGCGTTGGCGATGTGATCGTCGTCTCCATCAAGGAGGCGCAACCGCGCGCGAAGGTCAAGAAGGGCGATGTTCATCGCGCCGTGATCGTGCGCACCCGCAAGGAAGTGCGCCGTCCGGATGGCACTGTCATCCGTTTTGACACCAACGCTGCCGTGCTGGTCAACAAGAACGAGGAGCCGATCGGCACTCGTATCTTTGGCCCCGTGGTGCGTGAACTGCGTTCGCGCGGTTTCATGAAGATCATCAGCCTTGCTCCGGAGGTGCTGTAATGTCGTCCGCCAAGATCAAGAAGGGTGACAGCGTCGTCGTGCTGTCGGGCAAGGACAAGGGGCGCACCGGTACGGTCGCTCAGGTCATGCCCAAGGACAGCAAGGTCGTCGTCGAAGGCGTGAACATCGCCGCGCGTCACCGTAAGCCCAGCCAGACCAACCCGCAGGGTGGCATCGACCGGTTCCCGGCTCCGATGCACATCTCCAAGGTCGCTCTGGCTGATCCCAAGGATGGCAAGCCCACCCGCGTCCGGTTTGAAACCAACAAGGACGGCAAGAAGGTGCGCGTTGCCGTGAAGAGCGGGGAGACCATCAATGGCTGATGCAATCTACACGGCACGGATGAAGGCGAAGTATGACGCCGAAATCGTTGCCGCGATGACCGAGAAGTTCGGTTACAAGAACCGTCTTGAAGTGCCGAAGCTTGAAAAGATCACGCTCAACATGGGCGTGGGCGAAGCGAGCCAGGACAAGAAGAAGGTTCAGACCGCCGCTGAAGAAATGGCGCTGATCGCTGGCCAGAAGCCGGTGATCACCATCGCCAAGAAGTCGATCGCCCAGTTCAAGCTGCGCGAAGGCATGCCGATCGGTTGCAAGGTGACCTTGCGCCGTGAGCGGATGTACGAATTTCTTGATCGTCTGGTGACTGTGGCCATGCCGCGCATCCGGGATTTCCGCGGGCTGAACGCCAAGTCGTTTGACGGCCGCGGCAATTACGCGATGGGGCTGAAGGAACAGATCGTGTTCCCGGAAATCAGCTACGACAAGATCGAGAAGGTGCGTGGGATGGATATCATTGTCACCACCACCGCAAAAACCGATGAAGAGGCGCGCGAATTGCTGCGTCTGTTCGGCTTCCCCTTCGCGGGCGAAGCCAAGGGTGAACAGAAGGAGGCGGCGTGAGCCGCTTCGTAGGGACACGGAAGAAGAGAGCTTAAGTCCATGGCGAAACTGAGTTCCATCAACAAGAATGAGCGTCGCAAGAAGCTCGTCAAGCAGTACGCTGCGAAGTACGAGAAGCTGAAGGCGATTGCTGCCGATGAATCGCTTGACGAGACCGAGCGTCTGGTTGCGCGCCTCAAGATGGCAGAGCTTCCGCGCAATGCGAACCCGACCCGGGTGCGCAACCGTTGCGCCACCACCGGCCGCCCGCGCGGCTATTACCGCAAGTTCGGCATCAACCGTATCGAACTGCGTCAACTCGGCAACAGCGGGATGATTCCCGGTCTGACCAAGTCGAGCTGGTGAGGACTGAACAATGGCAATGACCGATCCTCTGGGTGATATGCTCACCCGTATCCGCAACGGCCAGCGCGCGAAGAAGGACTCCGTCCTGACGCCCGCCAGCAACCTGCGTGCAAGCGTGCTCGAAGTGCTTCAGCGTGAAGGCTACATCCGTGGCTACACCGAAGACACCTCGGGCAAGCACAAGGCGCTGCGGATCGAACTGAAGTATTTCGAAGGCGAGCCTGCGATCAAGCATGTGGCCCGCGTGTCGAAGCCTGGCCGCCGCGTCTATTCGGGTTCCAGGGAACTGCCGACGATCCGCAACGGCCTTGGCATCACCATCGTCTCGACGCCGCGCGGCGTGCTTTCGGATGCCGAAGCGCGCAGCCACAACGTCGGCGGCGAAGTGTTGGCGGAGGTGTTCTGATGAGCCGCATCGGTAAAAAGCCGGTGGCGATCCCAGGCGGGGTCACGGCCACCATCGATAACGGCACGCTCAGCGTGAAGGGCCCCAAGGGCACCCTGACGCTCGGCCTGTCGGACCTGATTGTGTATAAGGTTGAAGACGGCGCGATCTCGGTCAAGCCGGCCAACGATACGCGTCAGGCCCGGGCCTTCTGGGGCATGCAGCGCACGCTGGTGTCAAACCTGGTCGAAGGCGTGACCGCTGGCTTCACCAAGGTGCTGGTCATCAAGGGCGTCGGCTACCGTGCCAATGCGCAAGGGACCACGCTGAAGTTGCAGCTGGGCTACAGCCACGATGTCGATCTGCCTGTGCCCGCCGGTCTCGAAGTGAAGACCCCGGACCAGACCACGATCGAGATTTCGGGCATCGACAAGCAGTCCGTTGGCCAGTTCGCCGCCGAAATCCGCCGCTGGCGCAAGCCTGAGCCCTACAAGGGCAAGGGGATTGCCTACAAGGGCGAGTTTATCTTCCGCAAGGAAGGGAAGAAGAGATAAGATGGCAAAGCTTTCCCTTTTCGAACGGCGCCGTCGCCGGGTCCGCACTGCGCTGCGTGCGCGGGCTGGTGGCAAGCCGCGTCTGTCGGTGCACCGCACCGGCCGTCACATCTACGCCCAGATCATCGATGATGCTGCTGGCCGCACCGTTGCGGCTGCCTCGACGCTTGGCGTCAAAGTCAGCGGCGCCAACATTGATGCCGCTGTCGAAGTCGGCAAGGCAATTGCCGAGGCCGCCAAGCAGGCGGGCGTGACCACTGTCGTGTTCGATCGCGGCGGGTTCCTCTTTCATGGCCGCGTAAAAGCGTTGGCCGAAGCCGCCCGCGAAGGCGGGCTGGAGTTCTGATTATGGCTGACGAGAACACCATCGAAACTCCGGGAGTGGTCGCTGACGTTGTCGGCGATACCGGCGAAGCACAGGGTCGTCGTGGCCGTGGTCGCGGCGGCAATCGCGACGGCGGCGGGGGCGGCAACCGCGATGGCGGCGGTCGTGGTCGCGGCGGGCGTGACAACAACCGTGGCGGCAACCAGCAGGAAGATGATGGCATCATCGAAAAGCTGGTGCACATCAACCGCGTCTCCAAGACGGTGAAGGTCGGCAAGCGCTTCGGCTTTGCGGCACTGGTCGTGGTTGGCGATGGTCAGGGCCGCGTCGGCTTTGGCCATGGCAAGGCCCGCGAAGTGCCGGAAGCCATCACCAAGGCGACCGCTGCTGCGCGCAAGAAGATGATCCGCGTTCCGCTGAAGGAAGGTCGCACCCTGCACCATGACGGCAATGGCCGTTTTGGTGCCGGCAAGGTGACCGTGCGGACTGCGCCTCCGGGGACTGGCATCATCGCCGGTGGTCCGATGCGCGCCGTGTTCGAGAGCCTGGGCGTCGCAGACGTGGTGACCAAGTCGGTCGGCACCTCCAACCCCTACAACATGATCCGCGCCACCTTTGACGCGCTGACCGAGCAGACTTCGCCGAAGTCGGTGGCTCAGCGTCGCGGCAAGAAGGTCGCTGACCTGCTGGGTCGCGGCGGATCGAGTGCAGTTGAGGCGGAAGCCGAAGCTGCCGCGATTGTGGAGTAACCCAAGATGGCAACCATCAAGATCAAGCAGATCGGTTCTCCGATCCGTCGCCCCGAAAGCCAGCGCCAGATCCTCATCGGTCTGGGGCTGAACAAGATGCACAAGATCGTCGAGCGTCAGGACACCCCTGAAGTGCGCGGCGCGATCGCCAAGATCCCGCATCTGGTGCAGGTGGTCGATTGATTTTCTAGCCCTCTCCCCTTGCGGGAGAGGGTTGGGAGAGGGGTCGCGAGCAAAAGTTCGCGCCATCCCCCTCTCAACTGCGACTAGCAAGCAAGCTTGCAAGTCTCCGTATCTCTCCTACGAGGGGAGAGAGCAAAAGCGCGACAAAAGCGAAAGCGAGTGCATGACTATGAAACTGAATGACATCCGCGACAATGCCGGTGCCCGCAAGGGCCGCATGCGTGTGGGCCGTGGTATCGGCTCGGGCAAGGGCAAGACCTCGGCGCGCGGTCAAAAGGGCCAGAAGGCCCGTTCCGGTGTGGCCATCAAGGGCTTTGAAGGCGGCCAGATGCCGCTCCACATGCGCCTGCCAAAGCGCGGCTTCAACAACCCGTTCGGCAAGGATTATGCCGAGGTGAACGTGGGCATGATCCAGAAGTTCATCGACGCAGGCAAGCTCGACGCCAAGGCCACCATCACCGAGGAAGCGCTGCGTGAAGCAGGGCTGGTGCGCGGCGGTAAGGACGGCGTTCGGTTGCTCGGCAAGGGCGAAATCACCGCCAAGGTGACCTTCGCTGTGACCGGTGCGACCAAGGGCGCGATTGCTGCGGTCGAAAAGGCCGGCGGCAAGGTCGACGTAGCCCCGGCAGCGACCCCCGAGCACGAAAAAAAGCTGGTTCGCCGCGACGCGAACAAGGCGGCCAAGGCCGCTGCGGCAAAGTAATCGACGAAATGCTGAGCGCGGGGGTTCGACAAGAGCCCCCGCGCTTCCTATTTACGTGTCCGAGCGCCGGGGCTGCCCTGATTGCAAGGGCAACCGCTTTGAAAAACGGCGCGCTAAAGATGGTACGGGAGGGTTGCCAAGCGGCCTGCGCTCCCGGCTCAAGAGCTAGGATCGACACAACGCCATGGCATCACGCGCCGACAATATCGCGAGCAACCTGAACCTCGGCAATTTCGCCAAGGCGACCGAGCTCAAGCAGCGCATCTGGTTCACGATCGGCGCGCTGATTGTGTTCCGCTTCCTCAGCTTTGTGCCGCTGCCCGGTGTCAACCCGCTGATCCTGAGCGAGCTTTACGAGCAGACGCGCGGCGGGATCCTCGACCTGTTCAACGCCTTTTCCGGCGGCAGCCTTGAGCGCATGAGCCTCATCGCATTGGGCGTGATGCCCTATATCACCGCCTCGATCGTGGTGCAGATGGCCTCAGCCTTGCACCCCTCGCTTGCCGCTTTGAAAAAGGAAGGCGCGACCGGGCGTCAGAAATTGAACCAGTACACCCGCTATGGTGCGGTGTTCCTGTGCGCGATCCAGGGCTATTTTCTCTCTGTGGGGCTTGAAAGCTTCGCCGCGCAGAGCGGGCTTCAGGCCGTGGTCAACCCCGGTTACCTGTTCCGCTTTGGTGCGGTGATCAGTCTGGTGGGCGGCACCATGTTCCTGCTGTGGCTGGGCGAGCAGATCACCAGCCGCGGGATCGGCAATGGCATTTCGCTGATCATCATGGCGGGCATCGTGGCCCAGTTCCCGACCTTTGGCACCAACCTGTTCGAAGGCAGACGCACCGGAACGATTGCTCCGTGGATCATCTTCGCCTTTATCGCGATGGTGGTGATCCTGATTTACGGCATCAGCTTTTTCGAGCGCGCCCAGCGCCGCCTGCTGATTCAGTATCCCAAGCGCGCGACCCAGCGCGGGATGATGCAGGCGGAACGTTCGCACTTGCCGCTCAAGATCAACACCGCGGGCGTGATCCCGCCGATCTTCGCCAGCTCGCTGCTGCTGCTGCCGCTGACCATCAGTCAGTTTGCGGGCAATTCGGTCGATACTGACAGCACCTTTGGCAGCGTGATTGTGATGCTGAACCAGTATCTCGCCCACGGCACACCGCTGTATATGACACTCTATGCGATCGGGATCATTTTCTTCTGCTTTTTCTACACCGCGGTTGTGTTCAACCCGGAAGAGACGGCGGATAACCTGAAGAAGAACGGCGGCTTCATCCCTGGCATTCGTCCGGGCAAGCGCACCTCGGATTACCTCGAATATGTGCTGACCCGGATCACGGTGCTGGGCTCGGTCTATCTTACGCTGGTGTGCGTAGTGCCCGAATTCATGATCGCGCAGACCGGCATTCCGCTGTTCCTGGGCGGCACCAGCTTGCTGATTGTGGTCAACGTGACAGTGGATACCATCACGCAGGTCCAGTCGCATCTGCTCGCGCACCAATATGGTGATCTCATCAAGAAGGCGAAGCTCAAAGGGCGGATGCGCTAAGGTCAGGCGCAAGCCGACTTGACGCAGCGCTC
>JAKFWB010000252.1 GCA_021732945.1 Porphyrobacter sp. | reverse complement strand
TCGCGCAATTTGATCGTCCTGAAGAGCGACTGGTAGCTCGGATGCCACCGCTTCTGGCGTCATACTGTCGGTCAACAAACCTCTGACACCGTCATTCTGTTGCGATAAGTGATGATGCCACATCGAACAATTGCGCTGGTATAAGCATCGGAGTTGGCAATCGTCGAGCTGAACCCGCAGAATGTACCCGTCTGATCATTGTAGCACAGCGCCCGCACGCCCTGCATCATCGCGCGCTCGATCTCAGCACTGTCGAAACCAATGATACGCGCAAGTTCGGGAACAGACTCATAGATCGTTCTCGTGTTTGGATAGCCGATTGGAAAAACAAGGATAAGTTTGTGAAGTTTTTCAGCGACGATAATCTGACTCACCTCCCAAAGGAAGCTCGGTGTGTTACCAAGAAAACAAATAACTAGATCAGCCTTGCCAATAAAGTCCAGCACGAGGTCATTCCATTTGTCATGCGCAAGCAAATCTAGCGCAGCGCCGACCGGGCGCGAACGGAGGGAGGGGTTCTGCAACGCGATCAATGGCGCTCTGGCAAACATAACGTCAGCGACCAACTCCTCTAATCTAACCAAGGGAGACCGAAGACCGAAAGCAAATGAAATAGATGCATCTTCTGATGGTACTGTTTGCTCGTCGTCAACAAAAGAGCGCAACAACAAAATTGGCGGTTCTCGACGTTTATATGCCAGGTCGCTTGCTGTTCTGGCGGTAGCTTCCATTAGCTTTCTTGAGCCATATTGGATGGGGGCGGAAATCGTCTTTCGAAGTGCAATCATCAACCAAATCGCTAAAACCCACGAAGCATCAAAAAAGTCGAGTCCCGGATTTACGGCTGCAGACGGGTGCGATATTTGAAACATTCGCGAATTGTTGAGCGAAATAATATAATATGTAATTATGACAAAACTTGCTATTGAAACCACTAATAGGAATGATGCCGCACGTCGTGCGCCACTATAGCTGAAAAGAGCGCGAATGCATGACACGCAAACTAGCACAGTACAAAATAAAGCTGAGCATAATGCCGAGAAAATGGTTGATAGATTTGAAGACGGTGCCCAGTTTAGCCGATATGTTGTCTCGAATATTCTTGAAATAATTACGCCGACCATAGCAATTAAGCTAATTTGCAAAATCAGAACCAAAAATCTAACTAATATTGCGCCTACTGCTAGAAGCGCAGCCTTCATGATCCGCATATTCAGTGCCCCATAGCGTGCGATAAATATGGGTAGAGATATAAAGGGCCATTGGGCGGGATATGCAGTTATACTATAACGTTTTTCAATTTTTATACTGTGAAGGATCATAGCACTGGCAACGATCGCAAAGCCGGGCGCGCAAAGGATAAGAATGAAGCCCAAAATCCTGAACGGCAGTGAAATTGGGACAACCTGGTCGTAAAACACCCACTCGACGAAAAAATAGTATGTTGCGCACCCAAGCAGCGGATTTGCGATGAGTACGGCCCTCAAAGCCCAGATGCGGCCCCCTCGCGCCGCACGGTAGATCGTCGCGAGAGCGGCCATGAGTACTGCCAAAACCGGAATTGCCGAGGCATAGGCGACAAAGCGCAATAGATAGGGATCCAACAACTCCATCTTGCCCGGAAAACCAATGGCGACGGCAACGCAAAATCCGATGGTGACGATCACGACTATAAATAGTGAGATCGAAAAAAAAGATATCCAGACGAACATCGATGTCGCCAGAAGCCATTTCGATACCATATTTCGTGAGATGTCTTGCTGGACCGAAATTACATCCATCGATGCTCCTGAAATACGCGAAATTTTGGGGTGTTTATTTCATGCAATTCGATCTGATTGTAGCACAGCTATTTGGACACGAATCTGGTGAAGATTCTGCGGAGTAAATTGTGCAATCGAAATTCCTCTCCATATAAAAAGGTTCTGTTCCGCGAACCCCGTTATATTGGACGATACATTGCACGTGATCGGTGCCGGTTGCGTTACAGACACGCATCGGGGCGGCCGAGGACCTCGGTAAAGCTGGCCCCGTTGGTGAATGAGTAGGATCTGAAACCGGTGCCGTAGCTGGGGGGGCCGTATTTACGACGCTTGGTGATCCATTTGACATACTTCGCTGATCGTCGTGATCGGAAGTATTGCTACGCTCGCATCCGGCGAGGAGCGCCAAGATGCAAAAAGCTGTTACACCTCTAATTGCCCACATGTTGAGACTCCGGAAACCGTCGATCACTCAGTAACGGAGGTCGGGCGGCGTGTAACCATGTTTTTCAGTCTGTCCATCAAGAACGCGCTTTCGTATGCGAGCATGCGCCGAACCTCGATCAGCAAGACTTCCCGTTTTCGGCGACCGCCACGTTAAGGTTCACTTTAAGCTACGTGGCAGTACGCCTTCGATCAACAGCAGCATTGACTGTCGTCGACTGATTCATTGTAGCATTCGCCAGCACCCCGTAAGCTTGCGACGAGAGGCCCCTTGGGAGTCCAGCGCCTTTGTATCCAGACCGGCAGCTATTGCTTCCCATAAGGGTAAGCCAACAGCGGTTTCTGGCGAAACCCGCCGTTCGCCGAGCATTGATCGCACGGGGAGCGGTGCGCCCTCAATTAAATCAATCGTGGACCCTGCCGCAGTTCCCGAAGCTGGACTTCTATCTTAGGACTACGACTCCACGACCGGATGCGGCGAATGCTGCGGATAAGAGCTTCCCGCAGGATCGTCTGTCGGAACCGCAAGGTCTCCATTTGGTAGCTGGTCCGGTGGGTAACGCAAAGCCCGCGCATTGCCTTGCAACGGCTTTGGCCATTGTGGCCAGATCGGGCCGTTCGGCTTGTCGATAATGCAGTATGCCCCTACCATCCCTTCTTGTTCGGTGGGGGATAAATGGTGACAGCGACGGGCGCCGCGCCTTCGGCATCGATTCTCGATGGGAGAATGGCCGAGTGGCGCAACGATGATCTCCTGATGTCGCAACATCAGCGCGATTTGCTCGAATCGCTGTTTCCAGGCTCGGTCGCAGTCTTTGACTTCCCTGAGTTGCGGTCCCTTTTTGAGGGCTTCGACAAGTCAGCGAATGCGAACCGCAAGCGCCGCCAGCGGAATGGCTTTCGCGCAATCCTAGTCGCTGGAGTCGGTGCGGCGCTCGCTGCCTTGCTTCCGATCGTCGATCTGCTCGGCGGCGAAATTTCGCGATGGCTCTTCGCGCTCGCAGCAAGCTTGACCCTAGCCGGATTTGGCTGGGCAATCCTGTTGATCTTCGCTGACAAGCACAAGGATGCTTGGCTCGAGCATCGCCTGCTCACCGAGCGGCTACGGCAATTCTACTTTCAGCAATTGCTGAGTGATCCCGGCCTTGCGGCGCGGGCGCTAACCGATACCACGGCATTGCGCGAGTGGCAGGACAAGCGGGCCCACGCGCTCACGATGTTAAAGGCATGGCTCAACCGGCCAGTTGCCAGTGAGTTGCTCACGGTGATCGACGACGTCAATTTGCATTCGGCATGGCTCGACGAAACCTTGACCCATTACCCGTCGCTCCGGCGAGGCGCCGGACTGGACGATTACTTCACTATCCTCCGCATGCAGCGCGTGGGAGTCCAAGGGAACTATGTCCGGGAAAAGCTTTCCGCCGGGGTCGCTTCGCCTGAGACGCGGCTCAAGGCGGCGCAGATTTCGTCATGGGTGCTGACGCTGGCGACGGTGGGCCTGACCGCCGTCAGCGCCATATTGCTGTTCGATGGAACGACGACCAAATCGTCACTGTTCGCCATCCTTGCCAGCAGCATCGCGCTTGTCGGCGTCCTCTCGACTGTCATTCGCGTCCTGTCGGAGGGGCTTCAGCTTCGCCCCGATTGCGATCGCTATCATTGGTACCGCGACGCGATCCGGGAGGTCGACGCAAGGCTCAATAATCAGGACCCAACTGTCAGAATGATGGCGCTGCAAGAATTTGAGAGGACCTCCTACCGCGAGATGCGCGATTTCCTGAAGACGCACAAGGAAGCCCGGTTCAATTTCGCATGAGCCTGCGGGTTCCACATCAGTAATTTGATTTTTCTAAAAATAATAAAGGATGATTTGGAAGAATGCGTGCCCTCTTGCTTAGTTCGATCTCGGGCGCGTTCAGCACTGGCAAGAACGCTAGTCGAGGCGCTGTTCCAAGCGATTGCCGATACTGCTCTTGCAGGGACGCCCGGTCCGCGCGCGCCAGCTTCGATTAGGTGCGGGCATTTCTCTATTGGTATAAATTCGTCCGAGAGGCTCAGGTCACGGCACCGGCCATCCTTTGCGATACTAGCCTGATCGATGTCCTTGTTCCAGTGCGTCGAGGCAGCAGCTGGCGTGGGCCGTCCTCAATGTAATCAACAATTGCCTGCGCTCAAGGCTTGTCGGTCGTGACCGTCAAGTCACCTTTCAACGAACGGCAATCATCGACGACACGATCCGGCCCCCGGAGCAACAGCTATGTCAGCGAACCCTTTCACAAAAGCACTGACGCCCCCTTCATTGGCCACACGCCTTTTTCCGCCAACATCCACAGCGTAAGGTAGCTAAGTCTGGAGGCAGAGCCTTGCCGGGAGCGGGCGAACCGCCCGGGTTTGAGAGAGAGTGTCCGGGCGTGATCCGCCCTTTCTGCTCTCCCGGAGATCCCACCAATGGCCCATATCCTTACGGACGCAGCGCTTGGCGCTGCGCCACTCGCCCCGCATTGCGCATTTGATGAGCGTGCGCGTGCGCTGCTGACCGCAGCTGCCTCGCTTCTTCCCGTGCTCGAAACCGGGCAGAGTGTTGACTCGGCCCGTTGCCGTCGCCAGAGCGCGTTCGTGCAGCGCTGTCGTTCTGGTTCGATTATTTCAAGTTCCAGAATTTCGTCTACGACACCGGCCTGCAGGAGCTTCTCGTCGGGCAGATGGAAGAACTGGCCAGCTATCTACCCGAGGCCGGTATCGATGACGCGCGTTTCGACTTGCTACTCAAGAAATTGATCGGACACGCCAATTACGCCGATCCGCTGGGCGAGAGCGGTGGGCGGGCAACGGCCAACTTCAATGCCGCGATTGAGATCGCGCGACGCATTGAGCCGGATACGAGGTTCGCGGCACAACGCCGTGAGATCCAATGGTACAAGGTGTTCCTGCTCGATCATCGATCCAATCTGGAATCGAAGCGCAGACCCGTTGCCGAGCAGCACACCGAAATATGGAACGATGGGCCTGTTGCCGCCGACCTGCGTGAGATCGAGGCTACCCTGCCGCCCACCCTGCGCTCGCTCGACGGCCCGCCAACGCTCCCCGATTGCGAGCTCTTGGTCCGTGCCTCGATCTATTGGGGGCACCGCGGCAATCAGGACAATTTCGTCCTGTTCAGACGGATCTGTCGCGGCGAGCGCGGCGAGCGCTGGAACGAGATCATTGCTGATGCGGAACGATTCTACGCACTGGCTGCCAATTACCGCTTGCTTGCGCTGAAGATCTTCCGCGAAGGTCAGTTCGATCGGCGTGTCGCCAAGCTGATCCGCGCTGGCGCGCTCCCTCACGTCGCGCCCTGGATACCGAATGTTCCGGGTGCCCCAAGCCGCGAATTCGAAGCATTCACCAGCTTTTCGCAGGCAATCGGCGATACCGCCCATCAATATCGGGGATATCATTTCGTCAAGGTGCTGGGCTATGTTGGCGCATCGAACACCAAGGATCGCGCAGCCATGCTGGCCGATGCCCGGCTCGCCTTCGCAGCAGCGAAGCGGCTGTGGGACGTCTCTCGCGAAACGCTCAAGGACGGCGAGGTGATGCTGAAATACCGGCTGTGGATGGCTAGCTCGCAAGCGTTCGAAGACATGCTCGACCGGCATGTGCAGGCGGAGGACTTGCGTCCGCTCGAGGACTACCTCGACATGATCCGCGACCGGATTACCGCGCTGCAGGAGGGTGAGAAGAGCAGCTACACGTTTAGCATTCTACAGCAGAGGAAGGAACTGGCCGGCATCCACGACGCGCTGGACCGGCTCGGTTTCGGCTGATCGGAAATGAAAAGAGCCCCTTTCCAGTTTGCACCGGAAAGGGGCCCAGGATGATAGCTCAGCGTCCGACGGCCTGATAGCGGACCAGGAGCACGTCACGGACTGCCGTGTCACTCGGCCTCCAGCCCGCACTGGTGTCGAGCGTCATAATCGTGACCTGGTGCTTGAGCACCTTGTCCCGGATGGATAAGCCTTCACCGACCGCTAGGTCGATTTCATACAGCGGAGTACCGTCGAGCCCATAGAGCCGCGACACACCGCCCACCATCGGGCCGCGCTTGTTGAGCACGATGATGGTGCCATCGACGAGGTCCTGATGCGGCTCGATCGGCGAGGGCAGAGCCGGCCGGGACACGCTGGGCTCGTAGCGGATCGCGCTCAGTTGCACCTGGTAGAGCTGCTTGTTGGATTTCTTTTCGTGGTTCCACACCTCGAAAGCCTTCCGCAGAGCACCCTCGGTCCGGGGATCGAGCAGGAACGACTTCGGGATTTCGGAGAATTCGCGGATGCGGTCTCCTTCTTCCGGCTGCACTTCCCTGGGAAGGCTGTAGGTGGTGCGGTCCGACCACAGGAACTGGTCGGCCAGATACGCGCCCCATGCCGTGCCCCGACACAACTGGTTGACGGCGTTCTTTCCAGGCTCGAAGCGGCCATAAACCGCCTCGACAAGATCACGATACGCTGCATCGTTGATTACATCGAAGGCATCGAGGCGGAAGCCGTCGATCTCTATCGACGCATTGTTCAAACGCTTCATTTCAAACTTCCTTTCGGTCAAAAAGGAAGCGACCGGTCGCTTCGGGATCGCCGCAGCCCGCACGTTAGAGCGCAATCTGCGCACGTTTTCCTTGCAATAGATGCATCAGAAAACATCGACGTTTGAGAGACTTGCTAAAGTCACCCGCGCCGGACGGTGCTGTGGGCTAGGACTTACGGTGCATCGGCCTTTAGTTCGGCAGCGTAATCTCCTCACCGTTACGGCGATTTAACTCGTCACCTGAAACGATCCTGCTGGTCGTGATGACACAACCGTCCGAAGCTTCCGGATTGGGCGCACTGCTACAGGACTACCCGTTGAAGCGGGTTGGCGGCTGCCGGCGGGAGCCGCCAGACAAGCGTGGATTGGGGAACGGCTTGAGTTGGTCGAGTGCTGCCGGAAGACGACGTCGGATCGTGGGCGAAGTGCGGCACTCCCTAAGCGGCTTGGGTGATCGTCTGGAAGACTGGGCACCAGAGGGTCAGGCATTTGGCAATTTTTCAAGACGCTTCGCACCGAGTTCGAGCAACCGGGCGATTTCGTCGGATGTCCGCTGAACCGCAAGCTTGAGCGCGTCGTCAATGTGGATGTAATCCTGCGTCACATTCTGCGACGCATGGCCCAACATTGCGCGGATCGTCAGTTCGGAGAACCCTAGTTCGCCGGCCATACTGCCAAATGTGTGCCGCAATGTAT
>JAKFWB010000455.1 GCA_021732945.1 Porphyrobacter sp. | reverse complement strand
CGCCGGGCAGAAATTCGATCAGCGCAGCCGCTTTGCCATGCTCCATCCGCCATGATCCGCCCGCTCGGTCATGGATGGTGCGCGGCACCGGGCAGTGCTTGGCCGCCAGATGATCGAGCAGGCCGAGGAAGTAAGGCAGATCGGCATAATCGATCCGCCGCTCATACAGCGTCAGGATGAAGCGCGTGCCGCTGCCGCCGCTCCCTGTCGTTTCGATCAGCCAGTTGGAGTTCGATACGCCCTCAGCAATGCCCTTGGCCGAAACCAGCTCGCCCACATCATATTGCGCGATCAGACGGGCCAGATCCTCGGCCCCCAGATGGGTGTAAACCGCCACGTGCCTGCCCCCCGGAAGGTTACTCGGTCAGCTGGCGCGGTAGTTTGAACACCATCTTTTCCTCAGCCGCCGTAATCGTCTTTTCGCGGATCGGGCGATACTGGCCGAGCGCTTCGACCACTTCGCGCACCAGAATTTCCGGCGCCGATGCCCCGGCGGTCAGCCCCAGGGTCTCCACACCGTCCAGCCAGGCAAAATCGATCTCGCTCGCGCGCTGAATCAGCTTGGCCGGGGTGCCGAGCCGCTCTGCCACTTCCACCAGCCGCAGGGCGTTGGACGAATTGGGGGAACCGATCACCAGCACCAGATCGCAATCCTGTGCCAACTCCTTGACCGCCGCCTGCCGGTTGGAGGTGGCGTAGCAGATGTCCTCCGCACGCGGGCCGGAGATGTTGGGATACCGCCATTCCAGCGCCTGAATTACCTCGCGCGTATCATCCACCGACAGCGTGGTCTGGGTGAGGTAGGCGAGCTCCTCATCGGAATCGAACGGCAGCTTGTCGACATCCTCGATCGTTTCCACGAGGCTCATCTGCCCCGGTGCGACCTGGCCCATCGTTCCGATCACCTCCGGGTGGCCTTCGTGGCCGATGAAGATGATGTGGCGGCCCTTTTCAATCTGGCGTTCGGCCTGACGGTGGACCTTGCTGACCAGCGGGCAAGTGGCATCGACATAAAGCAGCTTGCGGCGCTTCGCCTCAGCCGGGACCGCCTTTGGCACGCCGTGAGCGCTGAACACAACCGGGGCATCATCGGGCACTTCGTCCAGTTCCTCGACAAAGATCGCTCCTTGCGCCTTCAGGCCTTCGACGACATATTTGTTGTGGACGATCTCGTGCCGGACATAGACCGGCGAGCCATAGCGTTCGAGCGCCTTTTCGACGATCTCGATGGCCCGGTCGACGCCTGCGCAAAAGCCGCGCGGCGCGGCGATCAGCAGGTTCAGCGGGGGGCGTTCAGCAATCGTGTCGCTGGCCGCATCGGATGCAGGAAAGGGCGCGTTCATGTCGCTGGCTCTAGCGCAGTCCGGCGTCTATCGCTAGGGCGCACAGGATCGTAAATTCGAGGACGACTTTTTGATGATGCTCCGCGCCCGCGCCCTTACTGCTGTTTCCGCCGTGGCGGCGCTGTCTGCCTGCTCGCAGCAAGGCGAGCTGGTGATTGATCAGGGCGTCGGCATCGCCAGCGTGCTGTCGCTGTGCCCGGCGGTCGGCATTCCCGACTATACCGGCGATGTCACCACATTCCGCACTGCTGGTGACACGTCCGTTGGCAGTCTCGATGTGAGCGCGGCGATGACCGATCTGCGCGCCACCTGCAATGATACCGCTGATCAGGTCTATTCCGAGGCGAATTTCACCGTGAACGCCCGCCGCACCGATACGCGAGGGAGCCGCACTGTCCAGCTGCCTTATTTCGTGACTGTGCTGCGCGGCGGCAGCGCGGTGATCTCCAAGCGCGTCGGGCAGGTCACGCTGACCTTCGCCGATGGGCAGGACCGTGCGACCGGTGCCGGCAAGGTCGGCAGCTTCATCAACCGCGCCGATGCGGCGCTGCCTGAAGACATCCGCAAAAAGATCACCAAGCGGCGACGCGCCGGTGACACCGAAGCCGCGCTCGACCCGCTGGCTGACCCCGAAGTGAAGGCAGCGATCACCCGTTCACGCTTCGAAATGCTGGTCGGCTTCCAGCTGACCGAGGATCAGCTGGCGTATAATGTGACGCGTTGATTGTTTTGCGAACGCGCCTCCGCGCGTTCGTCCTCGGTGCTGATCCTTCGCTGCGCTACGGGCACCTGCGGGCGGCCGGTCGGCCTTGCGGTCACGGTGTGACCGTCTAAAGCGCCCAACATGATTGTGAGTCCCCGCGACGGCGGGGACCTCGTCGAGAAGGCTCCCGCCTTCGCGGGAGCGCACAGGTAGATAATGACCCATCCCAAGACCCTCTATGCCGCTTACACGGACCTGATCGAAACCGTGCTGACCGATCTGGTCGCCGATGGCCTGCTGCCTGCTGGGACGAGCTTTGCCAATGTCACGCTGGAGCCGCCGCGCGATGCCTCGCACGGCGATCTGGCCACTAATGCCGCGATGGTGCTGGCCAAGCCTGCGGGCCTGAACCCGCGCGCGCTGGCCGAGGCGATTGTGAGCAAACTCAGCCAGAATCCCGCGATCATCAGCGCCGATATCGCCGGGCCGGGCTTCATCAATCTGCGCCTCGCCCCGCAGGCTTGGCTTGACGAACTCGCCGCGATTGCCGCGCTGGGCGCAGATTATGGCCGTTCCGCCATGGGTGCGGGCCGCAAGGTCAATGTCGAATACGTCTCGGCCAACCCGACCGGGCCGATGCACATGGGCCATTGCCGCGGTGCGGTGGTGGGCGATGCGCTGGGCAGCCTGCTCGAATTTGCCGGCCACGGGGTGATCCGCGAATATTATGTCAACGATGCGGGCGCACAGGTCGATGTCCTCGCCCGCTCCGTGCACATGCGCTACCTTGAGGCGCTCGGGCAGAGCATCACCATTCCTGAAGGCCTCTATCCCGGCGAATACCTCGTCGATATCGGCACGAGGCTCGCTGCCGAATTCGGCGCGCAATACGCCGCCGCGCCCGAAGGCGAATGGCTGATCCTGTTCCGTGCCCGCGCGGTCGCAGCAATGATGGACATGATCCGTGAAGACCTCGCCACGCTCGGCATCAAGCACGACCTGTTCTCCTCCGAGGCGGAATTGCAGGCCTCGGGCAAGGTTGACGCCGCCGAAGCCTGGCTGCGTGACCATGACCTCGTCTATGATGGCGTGCTCGAAGCCCCCAAGGGCAAGGCCCCGCCCGAGGATTGGGAGCCCGTCCAACTGCCGCTGTTCCGCTCGACGAAGTTCGGCGACGATCAGGATCGGCCGATCAAGAAGTCGAACGGCGCGTGGACCTATTTCGGTGCGGACCTCGCCTACCATTTCCAGAAGGCCCAGACCGCCGATGCGCTCGTCGATATCTGGGGCGCGGATCATGCGGGCACCGTCAAGCGGATCAAGGCCGCCGTCGCCGCGCTGACCAGTGCCGATGGCGCGACCGCGAAGCCCTTCGAGGTCAAGCTCGTCCAGATGGTGCAACTGATGAAGGGCGGCGCGCCGTTCAAGATGTCGAAGCGCTCGGGCAACTTCGTCACCCTCGCCGACGTGGTCGAGATGGTCGGCAAGGACGTGGTGCGCTTCACCATGCTGACCCGCAAGCCCGACGCGCAGATGGATTTCGATTTCGACAAGGTGGTCGAAGCCTCGAAGGACAATCCGGTGTTCTATGTGCAATATGCCCATGCCCGGATCCGGTCCACGTTGCGCAAGGCAGCTGACATGGGGCTAACCCCGTCGGATGCTGATCTGGCACGGCTGGGAACGGAAGAGCTGGCGCTGGTCGCCCGCGCCGCGCAATTCCCGCGTGAGATCGAAGCAGCGGCGCGCGCGCGGGAACCGCACCGGATTGCGTTTTATCTCTATGACCTCGCGGGCGATCTCCACGCCTATTGGAATCTCGGTAACGACCGCCCGGAAAAGCGCTTCATCGTGGAACAGGATGCCGCTCTGACTGCGGCAAGGCTTTTCCTTGGCCAAGCAATCGGGCAAGTGATCCGCAATGGGCTTCGCGTGTTAGGCGTTGAGGCTGTCGAGACGATGTGATTCACCCAAGATTGCCCGCAGGGGGGTTCGCGATGATCAATGCCGAGTACGAGGAACTGGACGAAGGTGAGCTTGACCTGCCCGAAACCGACAGCTTGCCGTGGCTTGAGTCGGATGAAGCGGATCAGGACCCGGGCGGTTGGGATCCGGCGCAGATCATGCTGTTTTGCGCTGGGATGGTGCTGCTGCTTGGCGCTTTGGTGGGCGGGGTGTGGTATTTCTCCGACCGCGCGGCCAATCAGGAATTTGTCGCTGATGGCGGTGTGATCGAAGCGCCTGCCGGGCCGATCAAGGAACGTCCCGATGATCCGGGTGGCAAGGAATTTGCCGGCACCGGCAACGTCGCGCCCGTGGTGGGCGAAGGCGGCACGCGGCCCGCCGTGGTAGCGAGCGGTGAAACCCCGCCGCTGCCCGGCCCTGGCGGCAAGTCTCCTACGGCGGCGAAGTCCGGCGTGACCGCACCTGCGGCCCCGGCCTCGACTGGAACCAAGCCCGTGCTTGCCACGGCTGGCTCAGCCCAGACCGCTGTCCCGACGGGCATCGGCGTGCAGCTCGCCGCCTATGGCACCCGCGCCCGCGCCGAGCAGGGGTGGAGCGACCTTTCCGGTCGCACCGATCTGCTCAAGGGCGTCAAATACCGGGTGGTTGAAGGCAAGGTCGATATCGGCACGGTCTATCGCTTGCAGGCCGTCACCGGCAGCCGGGCCGAGGCGGACAAGCTATGCGCGGCGTTGAAGGCTGATGGTCTGGATTGTCAGGTCAAGTAACAACGCTGGTATTGGCGGGGTATTAGGCGGGTATTGGGCGGGTTTTTCCCCGCTCATGATACCCTCTGGCCCTTGCGAGACCTCTGCCAGAGTGCGACTCTGCGGGCATGATTCCGGCAATCTTTGGTCTGAGTGGCCCGCATCTCACCGCTGATGAAGGCGCCTTCTTTCGAGAGGCCGATCCGGCGGGCTACATCCTGTTCGGTCGCAATTGTGTCTCGCGCGATCAGCTGCGCGCGCTGACCGATGATCTTCGGGCGATCCATGGACGCGAGCGCTTGCTGGTCTCGATCGATCAGGAAGGTGGCCGTGTCGCCCGGCTGCGTCCGCCGCTTTGGTCGCCCTATCCCGCCGGGCAAGCCTTTGATGCGCTTTACCAAATCGCCCCAGCCAGCGCGATCGAAGCCGCGCGTGCCAATGCCACCGCGATGGGGTTGGAGCTTGCGGCGATGGGGATCACGGTCGATTACCATCCTCCGCTCGACCTGCGCGTGCCGGGCGCACATGACGTGATCGGTGACCGCGCGTTTGGCAGTGATCCGATGCAGGTGGCGGCGCTGGGCCGCGCCATCCTTGAAGGGCTGGCGGCTGGCGGGGTGACCGGCTGTATCAAGCACATGCCCGGCCACGGCCGCACCGAAGTCGACACCCACAAAGCCATGCCAACGGTGACTGCGTCTGCCGAGGAGCTGGAGGATGACCTCGCCCCCTTCCGCACGCTCAATCACGCGCTGATCGGGATGACCGGGCATCTGCTGTTCACGGCGTGGGATGCGGAGAACCCCGCGACATTGTCACCCACCGTCATCGCCGATGTGATCCGTGGGCAGATCGGCTTTGAAGGCCTGCTGCTGACCGATGATATTGATATGGAAGCGCTGGGCGGCACCATTCCAGAACGCGCAGCAAGGGCGCATCAGGCCGGTTGCGATATCATTCTGAATTGCTGGGCGAAAATGCCGGATATGGAGGGCATTTGCGGCGTGCTTCCGGCGATGTCAGGCGCCACTGCGGCGCGGCTTGACCGCGCGCTGGCGGGCACGGGCATCGCCTCTACCATGGCGCCCGAACATGGCGAGCTGTTGGCCAAGCGTGATGCGCTGCTGGCGCTGACCGGATCACCCGCATGAGCGATCCCGATACGCCCTTCATGTTTCCCGATTCTGCGCCAGCGGGCACGCGCCGCGATGCCGATGCGCTCTATCTGGAGCTTGACGGCTGGGAAGGCCCGCTCGATCTGCTGCTTGATCTGGCGCGGCGGCAGAAGGTGGATCTGCGCCAGATTTCGATCCTCGCGCTGGTTGATCAATATCTTACCTATATCGAGCGCGCGGGCGCGATGCGGCTGGAACTGGCCGCCGATTACCTCGTGATGGCGGCATGGCTCGCCTACCTCAAGTCCGCGATGCTGCTGCCCAAGGATCAGCAGGAAGACCCATCGCCAGAAGAGCTCGCCTTGCGGCTGCAACTGCGCCTGCAACGCCTCGGCGCGATGCGTGAGGCGGCGGCGCGGTTGATGGGGCGCGACCGGATCGGGCGCGATGTGTTTGTGCGCGCCGCGCCGGAAGGCCTGCGCACCGATCGCAAGACCGTGTGGCGCAGCGATATTTTCGCGCTGATCCAGGCCTATGGGCAGGTCAAGGCGCGCACCGCGCCGCGCATCTATCTCGTCGCCAACCGCCCGGTGATGACGCTGGATTCCGCGCTGGAGCGCGTCTCGGCGATGCTGGGTGTGACGCTGGAATGGATGGAGCTCCGCGACTTTCTGCCGCCCCATGCCTCGCCTGAACTCAAGCGATCGGCGCTCGCCTCATCCTTCGTGGCCGCGCTCGAACTGGCCAAGCGCGGGCGCGCGGAACTGGATCAGGACGCCGCCTTTGCGCCGCTGCGCATCCGTCGGTTGAAAGAGGTCGCACCGGTGTGAGCGGCGATCAGGGGCAACCCGGTACTCTCGAACGCGCAGTGGAAACGACTCTGTTCGCGTCCGATGAACCCATGACAATCGACGCGCTGGCGGCGCATCTTGGCGGGCTGGCACCGGGCGATGTGCGCGACGCGCTGACCGCGCTGGCCGCGCATTATGCGGAGCGCGGGGTGCAATTGGTGGAGCGGGGCGGGCGCTGGCACTTTGAAACCGCGCCCGATCTTGCCCACCTGCTGCGGCGCGAGAAGGAACAGGTGCGCCGTCTGAGCCGCGCGGCGACTGAGGTGCTGGCGATCATCGCCTACCACGAACCCGTCAGCCGCGCCGAGATCGAATCGATTCGCGGGGTGCAGACCAGCGCGGGCACGTTGGATGTGCTGATGGAGGCAGGCTGGATCAAGCTGGCGGGCCGCCGCGAAGTGCCCGGCCGCCCGGTGATCTATGCCACCACACCCGCCTTTCTCGACCATTTCGGCCTCGCCAGCCGCCGCGATCTGCCCGGCATCGATGAATTGCGCGCCGCCGGGCTGCTCGATCCGGTGGACGAGGCGATGGAAGCCTCGATGCGGTTCGATCCCGATGATGCGGAAGACAGCGAATAGGCACGACGCTAATTTGCCCGACTGACTCGCAATTGTCGCAGGCTTGTCCTAAATGGAGCCCTATACGGGGATCGGGCGCGCGCGCCGCCCCGCTGCCCCCGCAGCCGTTCAGGAGTTGAGACGATGGGTTTTGGTTCGATTTGGCACTGGGCCATCGTGCTGGTAATTGTGCTGG
>JAKFWB010000279.1 GCA_021732945.1 Porphyrobacter sp. | reverse complement strand
CGTGGTCGCATTGGTGGCGGGTTTGCCTGCCTACGTGATCGTCAAGGTGCTGAACCCCGGCTTCTTCGCGCGTGAGGATACCCGCACACCCGTCTGGACAGCGCTCGCGTCGCTGATCTTCAATGTCGCGCTCAACCTTTATGTGGTGAGCCGTTACGGGATCGTCGGGTTGGCTGGGGCGACCGCAGCTTCGGCCACGCTCAATTGCGTGCTGCTCTATGTCATCCTGCACCGCCGGGGCTGGTTCAACTTCACCCCCAAGTTGGTCAGCCGGATCGCGCGGCAAATGGTCGCGACTGGCGCGATGACAGGGGTGCTGTGGTATCTCATGCCGCTGATGGCGGATCGCTATGGTGGCCCGCTGCTGGACCGCATCTGGTCGCTCACTGTGATGGTGGCTGCGGGCGGGGCGGTGTTCTTCGCGGTCGCCTTTGTGGTTGGCGCGCTCGACAAGGACCTCACCGACCAGCTACGGCGCAGGCACCCGGCCCGCACCAAGTCTGATGACAAGATAATCGAGGTTGAATGACATGCGCGTCGTCTCCGGCATCCAGCCCACGGGCAAACCCCACCTTGGCAATTACCTGGGCGCGATCCGCAATTATGTGCGGTTGCAGGATGACGCGCATGCAGCGGGCGGCGAGTGCCTGATCTTCATCGCCGATCTCCACGCGCTCTCCATGGCGCATGATCCGGCGGAGCTTGGCGCATCGACGCTGGAACTGGTGGCAACGCTGGTCGCCTGCGGGCTTGATCCCGACAAGACGACCCTGTTCAATCAGGCGCAGGTGCCGCAGCATGCCGAGCTGCAATGGCTGCTCAACGGCACCGCGCGGATGGGCTGGCTGAACCGGATGACGCAGTGGAAGGACAAGGCGGGCAAGAACCGCGAGGGCCAGTCGGTCGCGCTGTTCACCTACCCCGTGCTTCAAGCTGCCGACGTGCTGCTGTATCAGACGACCCACGTGCCGGTGGGTGAGGATCAGAAGCAGCACCTGGAGCTGGCCCGAGACATCGCGCAGAAGTTCAACAATGACTTCGCAAGCGAAGAAGCGCCGATTTTCACCCTGCCCGATCCGATCATCCCTGCTGAGGCCGCGCGGATCATGTCGCTGCGCGATGGATCGGCCAAGATGTCGAAGTCCGACCCTTCCGACATGAGCCGCATCAACCTGTCGGACGATGCCGATACCATGGCGCAGAAGATCAAGAAGGCGAAGACCGATCCCGAACCGCTCCCCTCCGAGGAAGCCGGGCTGGCTGACCGGGCCGAGGCGCGCAATCTGGTGGGCATCTACGCCGCGCTGTCAGGCCAATCGGCGGCAGAGGTGCTGCGCGACTATGGCGGGCAGGGCTTCGGCGGCTTCAAGCCTGCGCTGGCGGAACTGCTCGTCACCAAGCTCAGCCCGATCCGCGACCGCTTCGTCGGTTTGAAAGACGACCGCGAAGCCTTGGACGCCATCCTCGCGCGCGGGGCCGCCAAGGCGCGCGAACGCGGCGCGCCGACGCTGACTGCGGCCTATCACGCGCTGGGGCTGGTGCGGCACTGACCTCCCGCTGGTTCGGGCCATCTGCGACGAACCGAGGCGCTTCTGCGGCGAATATTCAATTGCCGTTCATGCGTGTGAGATAGAATCGCGCGCGTAACCACCATTGCCATCATCGCACTGGTGACAAACCAAGGGTTGTGTCATGATGCCGACTATGAACTCGATCAAATCGCTCGCCCGCCTCGCCCTGCCGCTTGCCCTTGTGGTGGGCGTGTCCGCCTGCGCCACCCCGTTCAAGGCCGATGTGTCGCGCTTTGCCGTGCCGCTGCCTGCGCCGCAGGGTCAGACCTTTGCGGTCGTGGCCGAAGATCCCAAGCTCGCCGGTGGGCTCGAATTCGCGCTCTATGCCGATGTCGTCGCCAAGGAGCTTGAGGAACTGGGCTATGCCCGCGCATCCTCGCCCGAAGCGGCCAACCTGTTGGTGCGCTTCGATTACGGGGTCGACAACGGACGTGAACGCGTCCGCACCGATCTCAATGGAGGGTTTGGCTTTGGCGATCCCTTCTTCGGACGGTTTGGCCGCTTTGGCGGCTTTGGCGGGTTCAACCGCGGCTATGCCTTCGGCTTCTACGATCCGTTCCTCGGCGGCGGCTTCGGCGGGTCCGAAGTGCGCAGCTACACGATTTACTCCAGTGATGTTGATGTGAAGATTGACCGCACGGCTGATGGCCAGCGCCTGTTCGAAGGCAAGGCCGAAGCGGTGTCGCGCTCCAACCGTCTGCCTAACCTGGTGCCCAATCTGGTTGACGCCTTGTTCACCGATTTCCCTGGCGGATCGGGAGAGACAGTGCGGATCACGATCAAGGATGACGGAAAAACCGTGCGCCCGGTGAAGTGATAGTGTAAGCGGGGCTCAAGAGTCCCTTGGACGGGAAAAAGAGAGGCGGCGCCAGGGGATCGGCGCCGCCTTTTTTGTTGGGTAGCGTCAACGCCAGAATTTAGCGGTTATCCAACTGCGCTCTTACTGCCGCCAGCCCTTCACGAGTGATGCGATAGGGCTGACCCGCTTGACTGCGGATCAACCGCCGCCGCAGCAGCCGATTGAAGATGGACAGACTGCAATCGGTCAAGCGAAAGCCATCGCGGTTGAAGCAATCGACTGCGATCACCTTGCCATGTGCGTCGCGCTGGTAACGGATCATACCGCCCTGCGCGAGCACGTGCAGCACACGCTGCTCGTGTTTCGAGATGTTCAATGGAGATATCCTGAGAAGGTATGCTGACAGGCGCACACCCGCGAGCCTTGCTCACGGCGGCGACACGATCAGCCTTGCGCGGGTAAGACCGCGCAAAGGCTCGTCAGCGGATCACATTCTCGGACATGGTGGTTCCAATGGGTTGGACTGGGCGGCAGTTTGCTTTCAGCATTGCGCGGCGTCAAGTCTCCAGCGATTGCCGTCCCTCACGCCGATAGCAGATTAGCGCGGTGCCGGTTCGTAGGACTCATCCGGCTCAAGCAACGAAAATTCGGTTTCGCTCAATCTCATGCGCGCCGTATCGGACCATGCGACCGCATCCAGCGCGGCGGCGCGGAGGCGAGTGTAATTGTCGAACACGCAAAACTTGTCCTCAACCCGCCCGGCATAAGCCTTTGCGGCATCAGAGCACAGCACCTCAAACCGGGTGAAGGCGCCAGATGCCCCGCCATCGCCACCGTCGATCCTGATGACGTCATAGAATGACGCGCGTTTTTCCTCGCCTTCCACCGATACTTCCATGAGATAGGTTCGCTGCGACGGCTCCCCGTCCTCTCCTTCCGGTGCGGCTTCATCCCGCAGCAAATCGAATGCGACCTTCCACAGGCGATTGGTGTCGGACCCGTCAGTAACGACATACAGGCCGCCGATATCGGGGCGGATAGTCAGCCGATCCTCACCAGACGCGTAAGTTCCAGACAGGCCAACCGCATCGCGTTCGGCAGCGGGGATAAGCGGCCTTTCGGACACCCAGCCTGCACATCCGGGGAGCAGGATCGCTACCACTGCGATCAGCATAGTGCGAGTAATCATCCGCGATCTTTCCGAAAGTATAGCAATAGGTTAGCCCAATGCAACCAACCCAGCAAACCGATGCTCAGAGCTTCGCATGCCCCCCGGTCGAGCCAAAGCCTCCCGCGCCCCGCTCGGTCGCGTCCAGTTCCGCAACCTCATCCCACGCCGCCTGCACCACGGGGGCAAGCACCAGTTGCGCCACACGGTCGCCGCGCGCGATGGTGAAGGGTTCGTGACCCAGGTTGATCAGGATCACCTTCAACTCGCCGCGATAGTCAGAATCGATCGTGCCCGGTGTGTTGGGGACAGTGATGCCGTGCTTCAAGGCGAGGCCTGAGCGCGGGCGCACCTGAATTTCGTAGCCTTCGGGGATCGCCACGGCGAGGCCGGTCGCCACCGCGTGGCGCGCGCCGGGTTCGATCACCACATCCTCGGCGCTCACCACGTCCATTCCCGCCGCGCCGGTCGTGGCATAGGCAGGCAGCGGCAGGCCTTCGCCGTGCGGCAGGCGCTTCAGCTGCACCGCAATGGCTTCGTTCATTCCGCCGCCTCGGCCCGGAACTCCGCCGCGATCCGCTCCACCAGCGCCATCGCCACAGCACTCTTGGGCATTTCGTCCAATGTCTCGATCCCTTCCGCGGTGACGATGTGGACGCGGTTCACATCGCCGCCCATGACATCGCCCGAAACATCATTGGCGATGATCCAGTCAGCCAGTTTGCGTGTGCGTTTGGCCTTGGCGTTTTCGAGCACCTTGTCGGTCTCGGCAGCGAAGCCGATCACCAGCGCAGGCCGATTGGCGCCTGCGGAAAGGTTGATCAGGATATCCGGGTTTTCGATCAGCATCAGCGCAGGCGGAGCCGATTCGCGTTTCTTGAGCTTTCTGGCGCGGTATTCTCTGGGCCGCCAATCCGCCACTGCGGCGACCATCACCGCGACATCGGCCGGAAGCGCGCGCCTGACCATATCGGCCATCTCCCGCGCGCTTTCGACATCAATCCTCCGCACCCCGGCCGGGGTTTTCAGCGACACCGGCCCTGCCACCAGCGTCACCTCTGCGCCCATGGCAGCCGCCGCGGCAGCGATGGCAAAGCCCTGCTTTCCGCTGGACCGGTTGGCGATGTAGCGTACCGGATCAATCGCTTCCCAGGTCGGCCCGGCGGTAACCAGCACGTGGCGGCCAGCCAGCGGGCGATAGCCATCATCGACGCCAAAATCCGCGCCTTCGTGCACATCGCCAAGCACGGTTTCCACCTCGTCTGGCAAGGCATGGGCCAGCATTGCCGGGGCAGCTTTGCGCGGATCAACCACGTGATTGATCGCGCCGCGATCCATTGGCGGCGCAGCATTGGCGCTGCCCTTCTTGGCGAGCAGCGGGCCGCCAAGGTCAGGGGCAAAATCGGGCGCTGGCTCTTCCGCTTCAAGCGGCAGGTCAGCCTCGTCCAGCGGCGGCAGTTCCTCGTATTCGGCCTCGATCTCCGCGTGGCTGCGCTTGGCAGTCGAGCGAGGGATGATGCGCGACAGGAAGCCGCCCAGCCCGCCAGATGGCATGGCAGCGTCGCCAGCATCATCGTCGTCTTCGTCCGGCTCAAGCGCTTCGACGTCGATCGTCGGCCGCGCCAGCTTCGCGGGCGGCGGCAGATCGATGCCGCACTGTTCGGCAATCGCGCGCCAGATCGCGTCGGGCTCAGGCAGGCGGCCATAGCCGAATTCACCGCAGGCCATCGGGCCTTCATCGGGGTGCAGCACGGTGACCCCGGCCGAATCCAGCAGCGCGATGTTGCGCTGGGTCGCCTCATGCTCCCACATCCGCACATTCATGGCGGGCACCACCATCACTGGCTTGTCGGTCGCGAGGATCAGCGTGGTCGCAAGATCATCGGCGATTCCGGCCGCCATCTTGGCGAGGAGATCCGCCGTAGCCGGGCACACCACCACCAGATCGGCCTCTCGGCTCAACTGGATATGGCCCATCTCGGCCTCGTTCTTGAGGTCGAACAGGTTGGTGTAGACCTGATTTTCGCTCAATGCCGCAAGCGCCATCGGGGTGACGAATTGCTGCCCGCCCTTGGTGACCACGCAGGTGACGCTGCCGCCGCCCTTGCGGATCAGGCGGACCAGCTCGCACGCCTTGTAGGCCGCAATGCCGCCGCCCACGACCAGCAGGATGCGCGGGAACTTGCCCATCATCGGCGGCCTCCGCAGTGCTTGGCGACACGTGCCATTGCTGTGCTCAACTCCCCTGCCGGTTGGCGCATCGGCCCCTCGGCGTTGTTCCTAGCCGCGTTGTCGCGCAGCGCCAAGCACTGCACGTGCAGCAAGCCATGCCCGATTGTGGTTAAGATTGCGCTTAAACTCGCCCACGCTGCGCCTATCCGATCCAGCCGGCAGCTTGCGCGCCCCAGAATGCAAGCGCCCCTGCCAGTCCGGCGAGAATATAGCCCAGCCACCCGCGTCCCTCGCGCTTATCGGTGATCAACGCAATGTCGGGCAGCGGCGGCGTTTCGGGCGCGCCGCCCTTGGGCGGGAACATTTCTTCCACGCGCCGGATCAGGCCGGGCAGCCGGAACAGGGTTTCGGCATCGGTCTTGAACCGGTCAGCCAGCGCGGCTTCCGGCCCCAGCTCATCGCGAATCCAGCTGCGCACGTAAGGGGCGGCGGTGTCCCACATGTTGATATCGGGATTGAGCTGCGTGGCGATGCCTTCGACCATCACCATGGTCTTTTGCAGCAGCAACAGGTGCGGCTGGGTCTGCATGTCAAAATCGCGGGTGATGGCGAACAGCCCGTCGAGCATCTGGCCGACGCTGAGTTCCTTCACCGGCTTGCCCCGCATCGGCTCACCCACCGCGCGCAAGGCAGTCGCGAATTCGCCGACCGAGTGGTAAGAGGGCACATATTGCGCCTCGAAATGGATTTCCGCGACGCGCTGGTAATTGCCGGTGGTCAGGCCGTAGAGGATCTCTGCCAGCCATTGCCGCGCGCGCCGGTCGATCCGGCCCATGATCCCGAAATCGATCGCGACGATGGTGCCGTTGTCCTCTACGAACAGGTTGCCCTGGTGCATGTCGGCATGGAAGAATCCGGCGCTGATTGCCTGCGTCAGAAAGCTGATCACCAGCCGTTCGGACAATTGCTCGAAATCATGCCCGCGCGCGCGCAGTTCGTCGACGCGGCTGATCTTGATCCCGTCGATCCATTCGATCGTCAGAACCCGGCCATTGGTGCGGTCCCAGTCGATGCCGGGAATGCGATAACCGGGGACGCCCGCCATCTGCTCGGCGAGTTCGCTGGCCGAGGCCGCCTCGCGCCGCAGATCAAGCTCGGAATTGGTCCAGCGCTTGAAATTGGCGATGGTCAGGCGCGGGCGCAGACGCTCGGCCTCCCCGCCGCCCATCGCCTCGAGATGTGCCGCGGCCCATTCATAGGTGGTGATGTCGCGCGCGAACTTTTCGCGGATGCCGGGGCGCAGCACCTTGATCGCGACGGTGCGACCATCGGTGGTGACGCCCTTGTGGACCTGCGCGATGGACGCGGCACCGACCGGCTCGGGGTCAATCTCGGCGAACAGTTTTTCAACCGGCTGGCCGAAGCTCGCCTCAATCGCGGCCTTGATTTCGGCAAAGGGCACCGGCGGCAGGCTGTCCTGCAAGCTGAGCAGATTATTCGCCGCTTCCTCACCCACCAGATCGGGACGGGTGGCGAGGCTTTGGCCAAGCTTGATCGCCGCCGGGCCGATGGCGCGGAAGGCCCCGGCATAATCAGGCGTGCCGCGCTTGCCGGTCAGCGTCGCCAGCCGTGCAAGGCGCACCAGACGGCGCAGCGCGGCGGGCGCGTTGGGATCATTCTCAATCCCCACCAGCGCACGGCGGCGCGCCAGCGTGATGCCCCAACGCGTGAGGCGGATGATATGCGTGGCAGAGGATGTCACGCCTTCACCCCCACCCCTTCAGGGGAGGGGGCCGGGGGGT
>JAKFWB010000123.1 GCA_021732945.1 Porphyrobacter sp. | reverse complement strand
GCACATCGGCCGGCGTGCTGACATCGATGCTGCCGGGCGGAACCGGCACAGCGCGCGGTGCATCGATGAGCGCGCGATAGACCGCGCCGGGCGGCTCTCCGATCAGGGTTGAAATCGCATTCGCCACCGCTGCCAGATCGCTTTCCAGCTGCGGAATGATCGCCGCGGTCTGCGCGCGCTGGGTGCGGGCCTGTTCGACGTCGAGACTGTCGACCAGCCCGGCCTGATTGCGCCAGCGGGCAATCTGGAGATTGTCCTCCTGATTGGCGAGAGTGCTGCGCGCAATCGCCAGCTGCGCGGCGAGCGAGCGGGCGGTCACCACCTGGCTCGCCACCTGCGCGACGATCACCCGCTCCAGATCAGCGAGCGAATAGCCTGCGGATTGCAGATCACCGCGCGCGGCATCGATCGAGGCATCGATCCGCCCGAACAGGTCAACCTCCCACGAAGCATCCGCGCCGAGCGAGAACTGCACATCATCGCTCGCAAAATCGCCGACATCGCGCCGGGCGCTGCTGCTGCCGGTGATGGTCGGCACGCGGTCGGCCCGCGCTTGCCGCAGCCCCGCGCGGGCGGCGCGCAGGCGGGCGGCGGCCTGCGCGATATCGAGGTTATCGGCGCGCGCCCTAGCAACATATGCCTCGATCAGCGGATCGCCGAGCATTTCCCAATAGCGATCAAGCGGGATTTCCGCCCCTGAAGGCGCGGCCAGCTGCCACTGATCGGGCAGGGGCTGCACGCTCGACAGGGTGGGAACGTCCTCACGGCCGACGGCGCAGCCGGACAGGGCGAGCGCGGTGAGGCTGAGGGTGATGATGCCACGGGGCAGGCGTGCCTGGCGTATATGCTTCGCGCACAGGGGCTTGCCTGCCTGCGTCTGCGCAACAGAATGCCCCCCGCTTGATCCGAGTCTAGCCGTAAATCCCCCGTCAGCCAGCCGGACTATGCGCAACCCATTTTATCGCAAAGCCGGCTTGGAACTCATTGTATTGCTACAAGTCAGCGGCAGAAGGCGCAACGCTGATTCGTCGGAGGCGGTTTGCGGTTGGTCGGGATCAAGCGACCGGCGTGCCATTCATTCGTCTGGTGCAAGGCCTGATTTCGCGTCGATGGCAGCGATAATGCCGTTGGTGTTGGAACTGTCGCGATATCCTTTGACAACCAGAGCCGACATCCTGCGATTACCGGCGGCGGGTTCGTCGCCAGTTGTCAGCAAGTCTCCGAGAAATTCGAACATCTGGTCGACCAGGGCACCTTTCTCGGCCCGCTTGATGCGAACCTGCGCCTTGGGCGAAACCACCGCAAATTCCTTCCCGCGCACCAACACGGCCCGGCCCGCTTCGCTGGTGCTGATGACGTCGCCGACAAGCAATTGCGTGCCTTCTTCGCCGTAGATCGCTTCGCTGTTCCGAATGACGGAAACCTGACCATCGGTTTCGGAAATCCGCCAGCCGGAATCTTCAGCGAGGGCAGCTGTGCTGGATATAAGCGCCACAACAACGCCGATCATTTTTGGAAGACTGTTCATCATCGCCACCCCGGAATATTCCTGAATACGCTGATAAGACTATGGCAGGGTTCGATTATGTTGTGGTTGCCTTGCTTGGCTAATATTGGACTGACGGGCATGGTTAATTCATCGGTTTGAGGCCGGAAAGCGAGCCATCGTGTTGAATCGGCGTGCAGAGCTGGGCCTAACGGCGCTTCTCTGCTGGTAGCTGCCCGGGCCCGGAGAGGAGTTGCAGCCGACACGCTTGTGCCCCACAAGGTGCCAATGGGGATCATCGAAATCATAGGGATCGCGGGCAGCGTCAGCCTGCTTTCGGGCTGGCGGCTTTACCTGTGCATTTTTGCGACCGGGCTCGCGATGCGGCTGGAGGTGCTTCCCCTGCCCGAGCACCTCGCCAGCCTTGCTGTGCTCGCCAATCCGTGGGTGCTCGGCATCGCCGCTTTCGGGGCGCTGGCGGAGTTTTTCGCCGACAAGGTGATGTGGCTTGATAGTCTGTGGGACACGATCCACACCTTGGTCCGCCCCATCGGCGGCGCGCTGTTGGCGCTGGCGATTGTCGATCCATCCGATCCGGCGACGCAGGTCATCGCCTTTCTGCTGGGCGGCGGGGCGAGCTTCCTCGCCCACGGCGGCAAGGCGAGCGCGCGGGCGGTGGTCAACACCTCGCCCGAACCAGTGAGCAACATTGTGGCGTCGAGCGCCGAGGATGTTGTCACCGTGGGATTGCTCTGGGTCGCGTATGAATACCCGGTGGTCGCGGGCGGGATCGCGGCGGTGCTGCTGATGCTCGTCACAGCGCTTCTGTGGTGGGCGAAGCGGGTGATTAGCCGCGTGTTTTTCAGAAGGCCGAAGGCAGCGGGGTGACGCAGCGCCATTTTCCTACGCGCGATTGCCGCGTTACAACCCCGTCCGTTCTTTCGCATCGTGATGTGCGCGGCCCGATGGGCCGCACTGTTCAGCCCACGCCGGCGCAAAGAGATTTTTTTCGAAACGGGCTGGGTGTCAACTTCGTATCTGCCGGGCAGGCACCTGAATTGTCGAGAGAAACCGCTCGGGATCGCGCTTGACGCGGTGTCAGCTTTGGCAACTTCGGCGCAAGCTCTAACCCGAGTGCGCGGCGATCCATTCGTCCACCACCGGGGCGACCTTCGTGCGCCAGCGGCTGCCGTTGAAGATGCCGTAATGCCCGGCGCCCTCGGCCATGTAATACCGCTTCATATCGTCGGGCAGGTTCGGGGTCAGCTTCAGCGCCGCCCTGGTCTGGCCGAGGCCGGAGATATCATCGCGCTCACCTTCGATGGCGAGCAATGCGGTGTCGGTGATTTGGGTGATGTCGACCAATTCGCCCTTATGGCGGAACTCGCCCTTGGGGATCGAGTGTTTCTGGAACACCTCTTCCACCGTTTGCAGGTAGAACTCCGCCGTCATGTCGCAGACCGAGCGGTATTCGTCGTAGAAGTCCTTGGTCGCCTGCGCGCTCGCCTCGTAACCGGCGGTCAAGTGTTTGAACATCTCGTAGTGGCTCATCATGTGGCTGCGCAGGTTCATGCTCATGAAGGCGTTGAGCTGCATGAAGCCGGGATAGACGCGGCGGCCGCTGCCCGGATATTTCATCGGCACGGTCGCGATTACGCTCTGGCGGAACCATTCGATCGGGCGCTGCATCGCCATGTTGTTGACGACCGTGGGGCATTCGCGGGTGTCAATCGGCCCGCCCATCATCGTCAGCGTGGCAGGCGTAGCGGGCGATTTGTGGAGGTTCATCAGCGCCGTTGCAGCAAAGGCGGGAACTGAAGGCTGGCACACCGCCATCATGTGGATCCGCTGACCGCCCGCCCCGCCATGAATGTGCTCGGCGAATTCGATCAGATAGTCGATATATTCGTCAAGATCGAACTCCCCCGCCTTGGTCGGCACCATCTTGGCATCGGCCCAATCGGTGATGAACACCTCGCAGCTTTCGAGCATCCGTTCGACCGTGCCGCGCAGCAGCGTGGCGTAATGCCCGCTCATCGGCGCGACGATCAGCAGGCGCGGGCGACCCGCCGGGGTGCCTTCCACATGGAATTGCAGCAGATCACCGAACGGACGGTGGAGCGCGATGGTTTCGGTCACCGCATGGACCTTGCCGCCGATGGTGACGTCGGAGATCCCGAATTCGGGCTTGCCATAATGCGCGGTGGCGTGGGCAAACACTTCGAGCGCATTGGCCACCATCGGGCCTGCGCCCATGTAGCCCAGCGGATTGGCGGGATTGGAGAGCATTTCCGAACTGATCGAAGCGAGCGCGCTGGCGCTGTTCATCCAGCTGCGTTGCAGCTCATAGGCGTGGTAAAGCATCAAGTTACCTCAAACGACGAACAGTTCGGCGCTTCTCGGATGAGCGCCTTTCCCGCGATAAATGCGCCTTTGCCCGCTATTGTGCAATGCACAATTGTGCGACCAGGGATTGACCGGGGCATGCCGGGCGGGGGCGCATCGCTTTTTTGCACGTGAATTTCGCAAGGTTCACGGCTAGAGGGCAGCGACCATGCACGGCGAAACCCCCCAACCCGCAAGCACCGACACCCCATCTGACACTGGGACAGAGGCCATTGGCTCGCCCAAGCATGCGGTTGTCACCGCAGCGCAAGCGACGGATGACGCCCCAAAATCGCGCTCGCTCGCACCGCTGCGGATGGTGTTCGGCACGGCGCTGCAATACCCGCGTCAGATCGCGTTGGCATTGCTGGCATTGGTCATCACTGCGGCGGCGACGCTGGCGATCCCGTGGCGCTTCAAGGTGATTGTGGACGATGCCTTCAGTGGATCCGCATCGGCTGATGATATCGCCCACGCTTTCCAGTATCTGCTGATGATCGTGCTGATTTTGGGCCTGGGCACCGCGCTCAGGTTCTATTTTGTTAGCTGGCTGGGTGAGCGCGTCGTCGCCGATATCCGGTTGAAAGTGCAGAACAACCTGCTTCGCCTTTCGCCCGGCTTCTACGAGGTCAACAGCCCCAAGGAAATCTCCAGCCGGATGACAAGCGACACGGCGGTGATCGAGAACGTCGTCGGCACCACGGTCTCGGTCGCCTTGCGCAATTCACTCACTGCAATTGGCGGGATCGCCTTCCTGATCTTTCTCGCACCGTCCCTGACGATAGGCCTTCTGATCGGCATCCCGCTGGTGATCGCGCCGATTGTCTATTTCGGGCGCAAGATCCGCTCCGTCTCGCGGTCAAGCCAGGACCGGATCGCCGATGTCGGTGCCTATGTCACCGAAGTGCTGTCAGCGATGAAGATCGTGCAAAGCTTCGGACAGGAGAGCCGCGAGGGCGCGCGCTTTTCCAACGTGGTCGAAAACACCTTCACGACTGCGAAGCGGCGCATCCTGCTGCGCGCAGCGATGACATCGATTGTGATCCTGCTGGTGTTTGGCGGGGTGGTGCTGGTGATGTGGCGCGGCGCGCTCGCGGTGGCCGAAGGCGCGATCAGCGGCGGGACGATCACGGCCTTTGTGATCACCGGCGGGCTGGTGGCAGGCGCGCTGGGCTCGCTCACCGAAGTCTATGGCGATTTGCTGCGCGGTGCGGGTGCGGCAAGCCGCTTGGCGGAACTGCTCGAAGCCCGGCCTGATATCGCGGCCCCGGCGCGGCCCGAACGCCTGCCGGTGCCGCCGCGCGGCAGCCTAAGCTTCCGCAATGTCACCTTCCGCTATCCCGCCCGGCCCGAAACGGCGGCGCTGAAGGACTTCACGCTCGAAATCGAGCCGGGGGAGACGATTGCGATTGTCGGGCCTTCGGGCGCGGGCAAATCGACGATCTTCCAGCTGGTGGAACGGTTCTACGATCCCCAAGGTGGCACCATCCGGCTTGACGGCGTGCCGCTGACCGCCGCTGACCCGGCCGAAGTGCGCGCCCGGATCGCGCTGGTGCCGCAGGACGGGGTGCTGTTCAGCGCCAATGCCCGCGACAATCTGCGTTATGGCAAGTGGGACGCCACGGACGAACAGATCTGGGATGCCGCCCGCGCCGCCAATGCCGAAACCTTCCTGCGCGCGCTGCCCAGTGGCCTCGACACCTATCTTGGCGAAGGCGGGACGCAGCTTTCGGGCGGGCAACAGCAGCGCATCGCCATCGCCCGCGCGCTGCTGCGTGATGCGCCGATCCTGTTGCTGGATGAGGCGACCAGCGCGCTCGATGCCGAGAGCGAGCAATTGGTGCAGCAGGCGCTCGATACGCTGATGGCGCAGCGCACCACAATCGTCATCGCCCACCGCCTCGCCACGGTGCGCAAGGCGGACCGGATTGTGGTGCTGGAGGATGGCCGAATCGCCGAACAGGGCACGCACGAAGCGCTGAGCGCGGCAGGCGGGCTTTATGCGCGCCTCGCCCGGTTGCAGTTCACCGACGCTGCGGCGTAAGCCTCACCGCGCTTTTTCGACGAAGCGCGTGGCCCGCCGGATGAAGGGCAACCTTTCGCCCAATGCGGCGTTAGTGTGACGCTATCAATGTTAGGCGCAGGCGCAGGCCTGCTCCAGCTTTCGGGGACTTCGCACATGATCACCAAATCCGCCCTTGTTGGCGCAAACCTTATCGGCGCAAGCCTTGCCGCGCTGGCTTTTGCTACGCCCGCCTTCGCCAATGATGATGCCGCCACGCATGACAGCGGCGCAGACCTCCTGCTCGCCGACAGCGCGGACATGCCTGCGCCTGCGCTTCCCACGATGAGCTTCGGCGCATGGGGAGTCGACCCCGCGCTGTTGTCCACCACGGTCAAGCCGGGCGATGATTTCAACGCTTTCGTCAATCAGCCGTGGATCGATGCCAACCCGCTGCCATCGGACTTCAGCCGGCTGGGCGCGTTTACGCTGCTCGGCGAAAAGAGCACCGCCGACGTCAAGGCGCTGATGGACGATCTGCTCGCCAAGCCCGCCGCAACCCGCACCGCCGATGAAGCGCGGATCGTGGGCACTTACAATTCCTACCTCGATACCGCCGCCATCGAAGCCGCTGGCCTTGCGCCGGTGCGGCCGCATCTGGCCCGGATCTTTGGCGCGACCAGCTTTGATGATTTGGCCATGCTGTGGGCCGAGCCCGGCCTTGCCAGCCCGATTGGCGGCGGCGTGGGGGTCGATGCCAAGCAGCCCGACCGCCATATTGCCTCGGTCAGCTTTGGCGGATTGGGCCTGCCTGATCGCGACTACTATCTCGACGACAGCGAGAAAGGCCGCGGGATTCAGGCAAAGTACAAGCAATACCTCACCTTCCTGCTGGGCGAGGCGGGTTATCAAGACCCGGCAGGCGCTGCCGAGGCTGTCTATGCGTTCGAAGACCAGATCGCCCGCACCGTCGCTTGGGATCGCACCATCCGCCGCAATCGCGATCTCACCTATAATCTGGTGACCGCCGAAGAGCTCACCGCGATAGGCGGCAAGGTGCCGGTGATGGCGATGCTGACGGCCATCGGGATCGAGGACAGCCCCGGCTTCGTCGTCAGCCTGATGCCGCCCACGGCCGAGGAAATCGCCGCGCTCAAGCTCGATCAGGCCGCGCTTGCCAAGATCGGCACCGGCATGCCCGGCATGTTCGCACTGCTGAGCGAAACGCCGGTCGCCACCTTGCAGGCGTGGATGGCGAAGGAATTCCTGGCGGGCCACGCCGCAGTGCTGCCCAAGCGGTTTGACGACGCAAGCTTCGAATTCTTCGGCAAGACCCTGCGCGGCACCCCCGAACAGCGTCCCCGGTGGAAAAGGGCGATCGGCGAGGCTGAAGGCCTGCTGGGCGAGCTGATCGGCAAGGAATATGTAGCGCGCTACTACCCGCCCGAAAAGAAGGCAGCGATGGATGAATTGGTCGCCAACCTGCGGATCGCGCTGCGCGAATCCATCGCCGAAATCGGCTGGATGGGCGAAGCGACCAAAACTCAGGCGCGCGCCAAGCTCGACAGCTTCGATCCCAAGATCGGATACCGGCCCAATCTTGAAATCTATGAAGGCCTCGCGATCACGGCGGGCGATCCGATCGCCAACCGCATGGCGG
>JAKFWB010000085.1 GCA_021732945.1 Porphyrobacter sp. | reverse complement strand
CACGGCGCATGTAATCGAGCATCTGGCTCTCATACTCGTTCACGCGGTTCACCGGGATCGCATCGAGATAGCCGTTAGTGCCGGCGTAGATCGACACGGTCTGCTCTTCGAAGGGCATCGGCGAGAACTGCTTCTGCTTGAGCAGTTCCGTCAGACGCGCGCCGCGATTCAGCAGCTTCTGGGTCGAGGCGTCGAGGTCAGACCCGAACTGCGCAAACGCCGCCATTTCGCGGTACTGTGCCAGATCGAGCTTCATCGAGCCCGACACCTTCTTCATCGCCTTGGTCTGCGCGGCACCGCCCACACGCGACACCGAAAGGCCAACGTTAATCGCGGGACGGATGCCCTGATAGAACAGGCCGGTTTCGAGGAAGATCTGGCCGTCGGTGATCGAGATAACGTTGGTCGGGATATAGGCCGACACGTCGCCCGCCTGCGTTTCGATGATCGGCAGCGCGGTCAGCGAACCGCTGCCATTGTCGCCGTTCATCTTCGCCGCACGTTCGAGCAGGCGGCTGTGCAGGTAGAACACGTCGCCCGGATAGGCTTCACGGCCCGGAGGACGGCGCAGCAGCAGCGACATCTGGCGATAGGCCACGGCCTGCTTGGAAAGGTCGTCATAGACGATCACGGCGTGCATGCCGTTGTCGCGGAAGAACTCGCCCATCGCGCAGCCGGTATAGGGCGCGAGGTATTGCAGCGGGGCGGGCTCTGATGCGGTCGCGGCGACCACGATCGAATATTCCATCGCGCCGTTTTCTTCGAGCTGCTTGACGATCTGCGCCACGGTCGAACGCTTCTGGCCGACGGCGACATAGACGCAGTACAGCTTCTTGCCTTCGTCGTCGCCCGCGTTGGCTTCCTTCTGGTTGATGAAGGTGTCGATCGCGACGGCGGTCTTGCCGGTCTGGCGGTCACCGATGATCAGCTCGCGCTGACCGCGGCCCACGGGCACCAGCGCGTCAATCGCCTTGAGGCCGGTCTGCACCGGCTCCGACACGGATTCGCGCGGGATGATGCCCGGTGCCTTCACTTCGACGCGGCTGCGCTGCGTGGTGACAATCGGGCCCTTGCCGTCGATCGGGTTGCCGAGCGCATCGACCACGCGGCCGAGCAGGCCCTTGCCAACCGGCACGTCGACGATGGTGCCGGTGCGCTTGACGACATCGCCTTCCTTGATCTCGTTGTCGGAGCCGAAGATCACCACGCCGACATTATCGGCTTCGAGGTTCAAAGCCATGCCCTGCACGCCATTGGCGAATTCCACCATCTCGCCGGCCTGCACCTTGTCGAGGCCGTGGATGCGGGCGATCCCGTCACCCACCGACAGCACGGTGCCGGTTTCGCTGACTTCAGCTTCGGTGCCGAAATTGGCGATCTGGTCCTTGATGACCTTCGAGATTTCTGCGGCGCGGATTTGCATGTCTAGTCCTTTAGGCCTTCATGGCTTGGGCAAGCGAGTTGAGACGGGTGCGGATCGAGGCATCAATGCGCTGCGAACCGATGGTGACGACAAGGCCGCCGAGGAGGTCAGGATCGACCGAGGCGGTGAGCATGACGGTGCGCCCTTCGCGCGCCGTCAGCTTGGTCTTGAGGGCGGCGACCTGCTCGTCCGACAGCGGGTGAGCGCTGGTGACGGTCGCGGTCACTTCGCCGCGCTGGGCGGCGGCAATCGCGCGGAAGGCGGCGATGATCGCGGGCAGCTTGCCGAGACGGCGGTTGGCGGCGAGCACGCCGAGGAAATTGGTGGTTAGCGGGCTGAGCTTCAGCTTCTTCGCGACCGCCGCCATCGCAGCGCCTTGTGTGGCGCGGGCAAGCTCGGGATTGGTGGTCAGCGCGGCAAGATCGGCCGAATCGGCCAGCGCGGCGCCAAGCGTCGCCAGATCGCTTTCGACAGCGGTCACAGTGCCGCTCTCGCTGGCGAGATCGAACAGGGCTGAGGCATAACGCCCAGACAGGCTAGCCTTGATACCGGCGGAAATATCCACGCGCGTGCAGTCCTCTTGCGAATCTTCGACGGGTTAATTGCTTGGGCCTTGAGAGTGGGGGATGCACAGCGGCACCCCCGCAAGGTTGGCGCGCGCCTAGCAACTGATTCCCGCCGGTGCAAGCCACGGTGCGCAGTCAGCGCGCGGGAATCTCTGGACAGGCCGCCACATGCGGGACAGATTGGACGCGAGACGGCGACACGCAGCGTGGGAGAGGAACGATGGATATGAAGGCTTTGGCCCCGAGGTGCGGGGTCGAGATTGCGGGCGTTGCACTGGCGGATTGCAACCCGGCCGACATGGCGGCGATAAAGGCCGCGGTCCACGAGCACGGGGTCGCGGTGTTTCGCAATCAGGATTTCGCGCCCGAGGATCACATCGCCTTTGCGAAGGCGTGGGGCGGGATCGATCTCAACAACTACTTCCCGTTGGACCCGCGCTGGCCCGAAATCGCGCTGGTGAGCAAGGCGCCAGAGCAGACCACCAATATCGGCGGAGCGTGGCATACTGATCATTCCTATGACCAGATCCCCGCGATGGGATCGATCCTGGTCGCGCGAGTGCTGCCGCCCACCGGGGGCGACACGCTGTTTGCTCACATGGGCGCGGCCTATGATGATCTCTCCGATGAGGTGAAGGCGGCGATCGGGGGCCTCAGCGCGTTCCACACTGCTGATCATGTGTACAAGGCCGATGGGCTCTATGCCCAGACCGATCAGGGCAAAGTTCTGCGCGGTCAGGACCTGCGCACGGGTGCGGTGCACCCGGTGGTGATCCGCCATCCGGTGACCGGGCGGCGGTTGCTCTATGTGAATGGCGGCTTCACGATCAACTTTGTCGGCCAAACGCGCGAAGAAAGCTTGCCGTTGCTCACCAAGCTGCTCGAGTCAGCGGTGCGCGATGACAACCAATGCCGGGTGCAATGGGAGCCGGGCACCGTCGCCATCTGGGACAACCGCACCAGCTGGCACAATGCGCTCAACGATTATCACGGCCACGCCCGCGAAATGCACCGCATCACGCTGAGCGGGGAGCCGTTGGCGGCTTAGGGCAGTGCGCTCACCGCCGGGAATAGGCCGGGGCAAGCGCATCCCGCGCCTCGGCCATGGCGTTTGCTACACCCGGCTGGCGGATAATCTCCGCGCAGAAATAGACCGGCGCCGGGGCCGATCCGGCCTTGGCCTCGTCCTTGACGAAGGCCATTGGCGCTGAGGCAATCGCAGCATCAAGCGCGGGCATCATCGCGAAAAACAGAGTGATATCGCCAGACGACCGCTCAACCACCACTTGAGCCCAGCGGTCGCCCTGTTCGCGCATCACCCGCGCTTCAGGCTCTGGCAGGCCCTTGCTGCCGAGCGAGCGCAGGCAATAGGCCATGGCGAAACCCTCCACATGGCCATCAAGTGCAGGATCCACGCCGCCTTTGCTGATCGCTTCGCCATTCGGCGTTGTGCAGGCCGCCATGCCAAGCAGCGCGGCAAGCGCGATGCCAGAGCCTCCGCGCGGGTCCGTCACCGTCACAGCACCCAGAACTCGCCGCGCACTGTGCGGGGGTCGCCTTGTAGCGTGGCGACCAGATTGGCGTAATTGTCACTCGGTTCGCGATAGCTCGTACCATTATACAAAGCGATATGGCCGGTGGCATCTGACCAGCCTTCAACCGAGAATGCGATAATCCCCTTGCGCGTGCCGAAATCGCTGTCGAACGGCAGGCTGTTATCACGTTCCGGCGCGCCGAGCAGCGTTTCGAGATAGGTGCGCATTTCGCTGACCCGATAAATGATGCGCGCTCCATCCGCCGTGCCAATGGTGTTGATCCCATTGCTGCCCGTGATTCGCACGCCGCCGGCCTTCAAGGCTACGCTGATGCGGGCAGCGCAGGTATTGCCATTGGGGCCGAAGCCGGGAACATTGATGTTGCGCGCCGCCGCCCCGCCGAGATGCGTGAACAACGATTCCAGATTGGGATAATCGGTCCGGGTAGGAAATCCCCCCCACATCTTGTCGAAATTGGGCTTGGCCAACAGCTCTCTCCCCTCCGATGCATGGCAACCATGCTACCTTGCCTTAAGTTATTGGGCAATAGCGACAATCACATGGCATGGTAGGTAGGCTCAGCTAGCTTGGTTGGCCGCCGCGCTTGGCGGTGCAAGTGTAGACCAGCCGCTCGTTGGGGCGATCCGGCAGTTGGGCGATCAGCGCCGACTGCTGTTCGCCCAAGGTGCGCGCCGCTTCGCTGATCCCGCAGGACGGCGGCGTATAGGCGGCGCGCGCCTCGCGCGCGGCGGAAAGCGCCTCTTGCCCGAGCAGATACCGATCAGTGCGCAGCGTGCGGGTTTCGGGATCATAGGTGTTGATCGCCACCGCGGCATCATCCTGCGCGGCAAAGACCCGCTGCCATTCGCCCCCCTGGCCAAGACCATATTGGGTGCGGCCATTGACGCAGCCATCAGCTGACCAATCGAAAGCGACATCATCGGTGCGCGCCGCTGTCACCCGGCTGCGATCAGGCTCCAGCGCGCAGATCAGCTCGCCTTCTGCCGCCAATGAGGTTTGAGCGGCGGTGCCGGGTGCGGGCTCGCCCTCAGCTTCGGCCACAGCAGCGGCGATCCGGTCTTCAATCTCGGAGAGGCCGGGGCGGGTCACCCACAGCAACACCGCTGCAATCCCGGCGGCCCCGGCGATCCCGGCGGCGATCCCGGCATGCTTGCGCCGCTCCGCCGTCCCGCGCCAGACGGCCGCGGCACATCCCGCGCCGACCGCCCCCAGCAGCGCAATCAGGGCCAGGGCCATGCGGTTTTCCCGCTCACCCAGCACCGCCATCTGCGCCGACAGCCGCGCCTTGTCGCGCACTTCGCGCATAGTTTCAGCCCGCTCTGCCAAGCGTTCGCGCGCATCGGCCTGTTCCGCTTCCAGCCGCTGGCGCTCCTCGGCGTTGAGGTCCTCGATCGAGCGACAGGGGAGGGTGTTGGTCACCGGCTCGACCCCATTCTGCTTCAGGAAGGGCAGCAATTCGCGCAAGGATACCGCGAAATAGAACTCCGCATCCCCGCTGCTCGAATCCGCGCTGAAGCTGTTGACCCCGATCACCCGCCCGCACGGATCGAGCAGCGGCCCGCCCGAATTGCCGCGCGCAATCGGCGCGGTGTGGAGGATGGTGTCGAACTGCCGCGAAGGCCGCTCCCCCGACAGAAAGCCGCGCGATTTGACCGGCGGCTGGGCGCGGAAAATATCACCAATATCAAGACCCTGTGCCAGATCGACATTCATCGGATAGCCCACTGCCGAAACCTCGCCAAGATTGGCATTGGCCCCGCCGGCCAGTGTCAGCGCGGGCAGGCGCAACCCGCCACTTGCGATCTCAAGCAGCGCCAGATCATTGCGCGGGCTGACCGCGATCACGCGGGCGAATGCCCCGCCTGCGCCCTCGGACGGCACGATCCCGATGCGCAAGGTATCGTCCTGCAAAGCCTCGCTCACCACATGGGCATTGGTGACGATCCGGGTGGCGCTGACCGCAAAGCCGGTGCCGTGGCTGACCGGGGCTGGCTCACCCCCATCCTCGCCAATGATCACCACCCGCACGACCCCGCGCGCTGCGGCATCGACATCGCCGGGATCGGCGGCGAGCGGGGCGGCAAGCCCGGAGGCAAGCAGCGCAAGGAGCAGGACGACGATGAGGCGGAGGCGGGTCATGATGCGGCTTATAGCCGGATTTTCGCGGTGCGCGACATTGAACGCAATGTCAGGGGGTGCGGGGTGAGAGCGAATGTGGCAAATTGTTTCACGTGAAACATTTGGCGAACATCACCGATGAAGACCGCTGGCAGATCGCGCTCGCCAAGGACCGGCGGTTTGACGGCGCGTTTGTGACTGGCGTGCATTCGACCGGCATCTATTGCCGCCCCTCCTGCCCGGCGCGGGCACCGCTGCGCAAGAATGTGCGCTTCTATGGCAGCGCAGCGGATGCTCGGAAGGCGGGACTAAGACCTTGTAAACGCTGCTCTCCTGACACCCAAAGCGCCGAGGAGGCCTGCGTGCTCGCCGCCATCGCCGCGATCCGGGCTGAGGGCGCCTTGACGCTGGAGGCGCTCAGCGATCTCACCGGCTACACCCCCACGCATTTTCAGCGCCTGTTCAAACGCACGGTCGGAATGTCCCCCGCCGCTTTCGCCAAAGCTTTGCGGGAGGAGCGCGTGCGGGGTGCTCTCAGCGCAGGCGAAACTGTGACACAAGCCCTGCTCAACGCGGGTTATACCGGGTCAAAACAGTTCTACGCAGAGACGAAAGGCAGGCTGGGCATGGCGCCAAGTGACTGGAGCAAAGGCGGCGCGGGCCGCGTGGTGCATTGGGCGGTGCTGCCGACTTCGCTCGGGGACATGCTGGTGGCGGCGACCGAGAAGGGCGTGTGCTGCCTGGCTTTCGATGAGGGCGAGCCGGAGTTGCGCGCGCGGTTTCCTCGGGCCGAGTTGGTCACGGCGGGCGAGGATTTCCGCGTTTTGTTTGCGGATGTGATGGAGGCGGTCGAACAGCCGGGGCCGGGAAGCGCCGCGATCCCGCTCGACGTGAAGGGCACCGCGTTTCAGCAGCGCGTCTGGGACGAACTGCGCCGCATCCCCTCGGGCGAAACGCGCTCGTATGGCGAGCTGGCGGCCGCGCTGGGCAACCCCAAGGCGAGCCGCGCGGTTGGCGGGGCGAATGGGGCGAACAATGTCGCTGTGCTGATCCCCTGCCACCGGGTTATCGCGGCGGATGGGACGCTGGGGGGCTATGCTTACGGGCTGGCGATCAAGGCGGAGTTGTTGCGGCGGGAGGGGGTTTGAGGGTGCCTTTAAAGAATTTTTTTGGTCTCTGCGACTTCTTTATAGATCGCTCTTCTTACATTCATTTCACCGTCAAGAAGTTTGTCTGATTCATTTTCAAGTTCGATCGTGCATTTGAGATCAGAAATCTCGAATGGCTCACTTCGATAAAACAGTAATATTGGTGGGAGGCACGCATTCAAACGGGATGCCTCAAGAAGGAAATTTGTGATGGGTTTTTGGGTTTTTTGGTCCCAAACACTAATTTCGCTCTTGGCGATGATTTCCAGCTTGCTATATGTTTGCGATACCTCACGAACGCATTCTTGGCGAGATTCGTGACTATCGTATTGTGTGCCGGCTAGTCTTTGGATCGAGACACCACATAGAGTGGCTTGCTGATACTCGGCCATCGCCAGCAACAATGCCCTACTAGAATCGTTCTGTTGATCGAACTGGACCGATTGGAAAACAGCTTGACGATCCTTAGAAATTTCCTTGACGGATATCCACGCAATATACGTTGAAGCCCCAGAAATAATGACACTAACTAATGCAAGAATTGTACTGATTGACGAAAAATCAAATGAACTATGATTTTTTGGGCTTCCAGGTTTTGCTGGTCTTGAACGCTTTGCAGGCCAAGATGGCTTTTGGTGCTTACGGATATGCATAATCTCGACCGTTACCACGGTCGTCATCCCAGCGAAAGCTGGGACCTCAGGCGGCGAGCGCTGACCTTTGCCGATTTAGGCCCCAGCTTTCGCTGGGGTGACGGTGGC
>JAKFWB010000075.1 GCA_021732945.1 Porphyrobacter sp. | reverse complement strand
CCTCTCAGGTCTCGCCTTGCGTGATTTTCACGTGGAACAATCCCGCCCTTGATGGCGACATGCCGGGCGAAGAGATGCTGCTGGCATTTGATCGCGACCGCCCGGCGCGACTGCTTATCTGTCCGGCATGGTTCGACGAGGCGAACAAGCTGCGGCGCTTCACTGTCGAGCTGATGCGGCGGCTGGATGCGGCGGGGATCGATAGCTTTCTGCCCGATCTGCCCGGCTGCAATGAAAGCCCTGCCCCCTTGCAAGATCAGACGCTTGCCGGTTGGCGTTCGGCCATGGTGGCGGCGGCTGAGGCGGTTGCTGCGACGCATGTGCTGGCGATCCGCGCCGGGTCACTGGTTGCGCCTCCCGGGCTGCCCGGCTGGCACTATGCCGAGCAATCGGGTCCGAAACTGCTGCGCGGCATGATCCGCGCGCGCACCATCGCCGCGCGGGAGGCAGGGACGCCGGAATCCTCTGACGAGCTTATCTCTATCGGTCGAGAAATGGGCCTGATTTTAGGTGGTTGGCCGATAGGGGCCGCGATGTTTCGCGAATTGGAAGCTGCCGAGCCAGCGCTCGCCGCGCATCAGACCAGCATTGCCGCATCGCAGCTTGGCGGCCCCGGCCTGTGGCTCCGCGCCGAACCTGACGATGACGCTGGGCAGGCCGATCGCTTGGCCGCCTTGATTGCGCAGGGCATCGGGTGACCCGCCTGTCGTACACCTTTGGCTGCGGCAGCCTAATGCTGGCAGGCACGCTCGACACCGCACCGGGCAGCACGGGGCTGCTGATCGTTAGCGGCGGCAACGAAATTCGCTCAGGCGCATTCGGCGGACAAGCAGACATGGCCGCTCGCATCGCCAAAGCCGGGCTTCCGGTGTTCCGGTTCGACCGCTGCGGGGTGGGTGACAGCGAGGGAGAGAATCGCGGATTTCGCAAATCTGCCAAGGACATATCCTGCGCGCTTGACGCCTTTCGGGCCATGGCGCCGCAGATTGGCCGCGTGGTGGCCTTCGGCAATTGCGATGCCGCTTCGGCGCTGATGCTGGCGGGCGGCGCTGGGTGCGATGGGCTGGTGCTGTCCAACCCCTGGACGATCGAGCAGGACGGCGAGACAGAGGCTGCCCCGCCCCCGGCAGCGCTCCGCGCGCGCTATCTCGAAAAACTCAAAAACCCGCGCGAAATCCTGCGATTGCTCAGTGGCAGAGTCGATCTGCGCAAACTCGCGCGCGGTCTGACCCACTCAGTAAGCGCCGCCCCGCCGCCGTCCAGCCTCGCACAGGAGATGCGGGCAGGTCTCGCCAGCTTCACCGGCGAGGTGCGCATCCTGCTCGCCACCGATGACCGAACCGCGCAGGTGTTTGAGGCCGCATGGGACAAGAACGACCACCGCATCCGCCGCTGCAAGGGTGCGGGCCACGCCTATGTCGAGCCGCATCACCGCGACTGGCTGGAGGCCGAAATCCTCGCCGCGTTGCGCGCCTAACGTTCGAACAGGCTCATCAGTTCAACATGGGTTGACCAGCGAAACTGCCCCACAGGGCGCAGCTTGGTCAGGCGGAACCCCGCCGCCGTCAGCACCGCCGCGTCGCGCGCCCAGCTGGCGGGATTGCAGCTGGCATACACAACCCGCCCGAGTGTGCTCGCCGCAATTTCGGCCACCTGTGCCCGCGCCCCGGCGCGCGGTGGATCGAGCAGGACAGCGTCAAACCGATTGAGTTCATCGGGTTGCAGCGGGTTCCTGAACAAATCGCGATGCAGCGTCAGCACGCTGCCCCCGGCCCGCGCGCCCGAGGCTTTGCAGGCGAGGTGCGCCGCACGATCAGCCTCAACCGCGAGCACCTTGCGCCCATCCAGCAGGCCGAAGGCGAAGGTGCCCAGCCCGGCGAACAGATCGGCAACCACACGCGATCCTGCCAGCCAGTCGGCAGCATCGGCCACCATCCGCCCTTCGGCATCCGCGGTCGCTTGCAGGAACGCCCCAGCGGGAAGGCCAACGGGCACGCCAGCGAGCGTGATCGTAGCAGGCTCGGGCTCCCACACTGTCTCCGGCCCGTAGCCCTGATCGATGGTGAGGCGAGCAAGCCCTTGTTCGCGCGCGAAATCGAGCGCGGCTTCGGTCGGCCCTAGCCCCTCGAGCGGGAAGTGGAGCAGGCTGACATCCACCCCATGATCCGCCAGCGTTAGGTCGATTCCTACCATCGCCTTGGGGCCGTGCGCCGCTACAAACTGCCGCAGCGGCGTGATCAATTCGCTGAGTGCGGGATGCAGAACCGGGCATTCGGCAAGGTCCACCACGCGGTGCGATCCGCCCTCGCGATAACCCAGTACCGCGCCCTTGTGGGTGCGAAGCCCGTGGAGTCCGGCGCGGCGGCGGGTGGCGGGCGGCGAGAGGTGTACCGGAAGGACTTCGGCAGGCTCCAACCCTTGCCCCTTGGCGGCATTCACCACCCGGTCGCGCACGAAATCCGCCAGCACGGTATCGTCGGCATGCTGCAACTGGCATCCGCCGCAGGTCTGGAAATGGCGGCAGGCTGGCGCAACGTGGTGCGGGCCAGGGGTGATGGCCCCGCTCTCATCGACCAGATCACCGGGTACGGAGCCAGCGATGTGGCGACCGGACAGGGCAACGCCGTCACCCTTGGCGGCGAGGCGGATGATGGGATCTGATGTGTTCACAGACAGGCCGCTAGCGGCTCTGACACCCGTTCGGCAAGCTGGGAGGATGTGAAAGCCGGGCCAGCACGCCGCGCCGCCTCGCCATGCAGCCACACGGCGTCGCACGCGGCGGTGAAGGGATCAGTCCCGGTGGCCATCCGGCTTGCGGCTATCCCGGCGAGCACATCGCCCGTTCCCGCCACCGACAGCCAGGTTGGCGCAGGGGTACTAAGGGCGATCCGGCCATCAGGCGCGGCGATGACGCTGTCCGGCCCCTTGGCGAGCACCACCATTCCGGTGACCTTGGCCAGCGCCAGCGCCCGGGTCTGCCGCCCCTCGGCAATTACGCCGAAGTTCCGGCACAGCGCCGCCAACTCGCCATCATGAGGCGTCGCAAGCATGGGCACAGCCCGCGCGAGCATATTGGGAGCGAGCAGCATCAACGCATCGGCATCCAGCACCAGCGCAGGCGCGCGGCGCAGCGCTTCGCCCAGCATCGCTTTCGCCGCCCCGTCACGCCCCAGGCCGGGCCCGATCAGCACCGCTGCGATGCGATCATCAGCCAATGCTTCGGCAAGTGGCGCGGTCTCGGTCACCACATCGGAAGGCGCGCGCGGATCGGCGGCGCGCGCAAGGAGCTTCACATACCCCGCCCCGGAACGCTGCGCCGCAGCAGCAGCCAGCAAGCTTGCCCCCGGCATGGCTCCCGTAACAATGCCAAGCAACCCTCTCAGATATTTATGATTTGTTCCATCTGGCGCAGCGATGTGTGGGCGCTGAATCACGTTCGCCGCCCCTTCGACCGCGCCAATGCCAATCGGAACAAGCCGCGTCTGCCCCATCAGCGCTCGGCCAGGCAGCCGCCAATGCGCAAACTTCCACGCGCCCAGCGCAAGTGTCAGATCATAATGCGGCAGCCGATCATTCAGCACTGCCCCGCTATCGCTTGCGATGCCTGACGGGACATCGACCGCGATCCGGTAACGATGGCGGGCGGCGCAATCGCGCAGCAGCAAGGCGTGTTCGGCGACCAAGGGCCGGGCGAGGCCGGAACCGAACAGGCAATCGACGAAAACGCCACCATCCGCACCCGTTTGCGCGACTGGTCCATCCCACCGCCGCCGGGCTTCCCTCGCCGCATCGGTTCTTGGATCGAGCAGGGCGACCACGCTCACCGCATTGCCCGCTGCGCGCAAAAGCCGCGCGATAACATAGCCATCGCCGCCGTTGTTGCCGGGGCCGCACAACACTGTGACCGAGCGGCCTGCTGCCACCCGGCGGATCCATTCTGCCGCGCCGCCTCCGGCAACCTCCATCAACGCGCTGACGCTTGTGCCCTCATCGAACAGCGCCTGCTCGGCGGCGCGCATTTGCTTGGCAGTGAGAACCTGCGCGCTGGTCACTGCGGCGCTGGGGTGATCAGTTCGTCGGGGATATTGTATCGATCAGCGCCGACTGCAAATTGAACTGCGACGCTGCCACTTGGTTCGAGCACAACCGGATTGGCCCCATCAAGCGCCGAGATCGCTCCGGTGGCCGGATCGCGGGTGAGCCGCCGAAATCCGCCATCAGGATGATGGATGACAATCTCGCTCGTGCCCGCCACTTCCTCCAGGGAACACACCGGCAATAGCTCGGCACCCTCGCCAATTGCGCAGTCAATCGTCGCGCCCGGCGGCGGCGGCGCCGGGGCGCTTTCCTCACCACACCCCGCCACGATGAGCAGCAGGCCGAGCGCGCTAGATATCCGCAAAGACATGGGTTTCCGCCTTGGCTCCTGGATGGGTCAGCGCGCCATACCGCGCCGCGCCAACGTTCTGGGCATAGCGCCACAGCGCGCCTGCCTGATAATCATGGCTACGAGGCTGCCAGCGCGCAAGGCGCTCGGCGAGCACGTCTTCGGCCACTTCGAGATCGATCGTGCCCGCTTCGGCGTCGATGCTGATGATGTCGCCGTCCTCGATCAGCGCAATCGGCCCGCCATCGGCGGCTTCCGGTCCGACATGGCCGATGCAGAAGCCGCGCGTTGCGCCGGAAAACCGCCCGTCGGTGATCAACGCCACCTTTTCGCCCATGCCCTGCCCGTAAAGCGCGGCGGTGGTCGAGAGCATTTCGCGCATCCCAGGGCCGCCCTTTGGCCCTTCGTAACGGATCACGATCACCGCGCCGTCCTTGATCTGGCGGGCTTCGACAGCAGCGAAGCAATCTTCCTCGCAATCAAATACTTGCGCCGGCCCGGTGAATTCGAGCCGCGCCATCCCGGCGACCTTAACGATCGCACCGTCGGGGGCGAGCGAGCCCTTGAGGCCGACCACGCCGCCGGTGGGGCTGAGCGGGGTCTTCACGTCGTAGATTACCTTCTGGTCGGGGTTCCAGGTCACCTGATCGATGTTCTCGCCCAGCGTCTTGCCGGTCACGGTCATGCAATCGCCGTGGAGCAAGCCGTTATCCAGCATCGTCTTCATCAACATGTAGACGCCGCCCGCGTCATACATGTCCTTGGCGACATAGCGCCCGCCCGGTTGTAGGTCGGCGATGTAGGGCGTGGTCTTGAAAATCTCGGCGACGTCGAACAGGTCGAAGTCGATCCCGGCCTCGCTCGCCATCGCGGGCAGGTGCAGCCCGGCGTTGGTCGAACCGCCCGTGGCCGCGACGACGCGCGCTGCGTTTTCAAAGGCTTCACGCGTACAGATGTCACGCGGGCGCAGGTTCAGCGCGAGCAATTCCATCACCTGCGCCCCTGCCGCGATGGCGATTTCGGCGCGGTTCTGGTAAGGTGCGGGGACCATATTGCTGTTGGGCAGCGACAGGCCAATCGCCTCACCCACGCAGGCCATGGTGTTAGCGGTGTATTGCCCGCCGCACGCCCCGTGCCCCGGACAGGCAACCTTTTCGAGCGCGATCAGATCCTTGAGCGGGCAGTTTCCAGCGGCATATTGCCCCACCGCCTCAAACACGTCTTTGACGGTCACATCCTTGCCATCATAGGTGCCCGGCAGGATCGACCCGCCGTAGACGAAGATCGACGGCACATTCAGCCGCAGCATCGCCATCATCATCCCCGGCAGGCTCTTGTCGCACCCGGCAAAGCCGACGAGCGCATCGTAACAATGGCCTCGCATCGAAAGCTCGATCGAATCCGCAATCACCTCACGGCTGATCAGCGAGCTTTTCATGCCTTGGTGGCCCATCGCGATACCATCGGTGACGGTGATAGTATTGAACCGGCGCGGGGTGCCGCCGCCTGCGATCACACCGTCGCGGCACACATCAGCCTGGGCGTTCAAGGTCGTGTTGCACGGCGCAGAGTCGTTCCCTGCGCTGACCACGCCAACGAAAGGCGCGGCGATCTCTTCTTCGGTCATGCCCATCGCGTAGTAATAGGAGCGATGCGGCGCGCGCTCCGGCCCGACCGAAACATGGCGGCTGGGAAGCTTGGACTTGTCGAAGGTGCGAGACATAAGATTTCCTGTGGGCGTCGATTTGCGTAACGCCCCCTGCCTTTAGCGAAGCGCTGACGCAACCCTTAGCGTTATGTCCGCGAGCAGAGCGGCCCAGCGGGTATGATCTGCGGGGGTCTGGACAAGGTCCTGGCGCAGCTCGACACCAAGATAGGGGCGGCCATGCGCTTCGGCGTGGCGGTTCATGGTGTAATTGAGATCGCGGCCTGAGTAGGGGAGGTTGTCGCCCACGGTGAGGCCTTCTGCTGCCAGCAGCGGGATGGCGATGCGCGCGGCGCGGTCGTCCTGATTGTAGAGCACCCCGACCTGCCACGGGCGCGGCTCATCGCGGCTCGCAAGACGCGGGGTGAAGGAGTGGAGCGAAAGGATCAGCTTGGGCTCTGCCTCCGCCAGCCATTGCTCGAGCGCGGTGTGATAGGGGCGGTGGAATCGGTTTAACCGCGCTTCGCGGTCCGCACCGTCATTGCCGGGGATCGGGTGCCCGTCGCTGACTTCGGGGACGAGGCCCGGAGCAGTCTCCTTGCGGTTGAGGTCGCACACGAGGCGGCTGACGGCGGCGATATGCGCGGGGATGGCGTGGTCGCGGGCGAGGATTTCGGCAATGGCCTCGGTGCCGATGTCGACGGCAATGTGTTCGTGGAGCAGGTGCGCGGGGATGCCCAGGGCAATGTCGGAGGGCACGTGGTTTGAGGCGTGGTCGGCGGTGCAGACGATACCGCTGCGGTTGGGTTTACCGATTTGGCGATGGGCCTGGTTCACGATCTCTAACCCCGTTCGCCCTGAGCTTGTCGAAGGGCTGTCTTTCCCTTTGGAGACAAAGGCAAAGACAAAGAAAGGCAGTGCTTCGACAAGCTCAGCATGAACGGATTGGTGTTGGGAAGTGTACTCACCGCAATCGGCCCGCCATCGTCCACCACCCCGCAGGCATTGCCGCCGCCGCTGCATCGCGCGCCTCGGGCGTGTCGTAGAGCGCAAAGCAGGTCGCGCCCGATCCGGACATGCGGGCGAGCCACGGGTTGGTCGCTTGCAGGGCTGCGAGCACCTCGGCGATCACCGGGCAGAGCGCAATGGCAGGGGCTTCGAGGTCGTTGCGCCCTTCCCTTGCAATCTTCGAGGCGGGACCGTCGGGGAGCGCCCCCCTGTCCGCCCCATCCCAAGCCTTGAACACCGGCCCGGTCGAGAGCGGCACGCGCGGGTTGACCAGTAGCACGGGGGTTCCGGCGAGATCGTCCTCGACGCGCAACTGCTCGGTGCCGGTACCGAGGCCGATATGGGTGCGGCTAAGGACGCAGGCTGGCACATCCGCGCCAAGCTTGGCCGCGCGCGCCTGCCAGTAATCCGGCAACCCATGCAGCGCGTCAACAATCCGGAACACCGCCCCCGCATCCGCCGACCCGCCGCCGAGGCCCGCCGCCACGGGGAGGTTCTTCTCCAGCGTCACCGCCAGCCCTTGCGGGCGCGGGAGGGTTT
>JAKFWB010000422.1 GCA_021732945.1 Porphyrobacter sp. | reverse complement strand
AGATCGCTTCGTTGATCTTCATGTCCGCGCCGACAAAGGTGTTGACGCCTTCGTTAAGGCCGAACAGCGCAATCGGCAGCGGATTGTCACCGGCGGTGAACACGATCGGGAAATGGCGCTGGGCATCGACGAATTCGTCCGATGTCAGCGGGATCGCGTGGGTTGCCGCAAGATAGGCGGCGCTTTCCAGCGACCCAGCCTTCCAGACGGCGTGGTCACGGCTGTTGAGCGGCAGAAGGTCCTTGTAGAACAGCGGAAGTTGCGGTTGCGGCGCGCTGGCCATGACTTCGTCTCCGGAAAAAAACGGTGGTGATAGATCCCCTCAGCGAGCCAGCCCGCCGAAAGCGCGGCCCTTAAGCGTTTGCGCCGCAGCGTGCAAGCCGCGCGGGTCAGGCCAAGGCGTCAGGTCGCAGCAATTTCCCCGGATTGAGCAGATTGGCTGGATCAAGCGCCGCTTTGATCCGCTTCATCACCGCCAGGGCCGCTGGGTCGTGCAGGCGGGCGAGCTCATCCACCTTCATCTGCCCGATGCCATGTTCGGCGCTGATCGACCCGCCCCATTGCGTGACGAGATCATAGACCCGCGCGCTGATCGCCTTGCCCTCAGCCTCCTCCCACACCCCGCGAATCGCGCCTTGCGGGGCGAGCACGTGGAAATGGACATTGCCATCGCCAAGGTGGCCGAAGGCGATGGCGCGGGTGCCGGGAAAGCCGGTCTCAACATCGGAAATGGCGGTCAGGATGAACTCCGGCATCTGGTCCACCGGCACTGAAACATCATGCTGCATCGCCGGGCCGAGCGCGCGTTCAGCGGCCGAGATACCGTCCCGCAAGGCCCAGAAATCCTCGGCCTGGGTATCGTTGGCGGCGATCACCGCATCGGCGATGAGTCCGGCCTCCAGCGCCTCGGCCAGTCCGGCCTCCAGTGCATCACGCAATGCTGCGCTGTCGCTGGCCGCAGAAACGCATTCGATCAGCGCATTCCATGGCTGGGCTTCGCTGATCGGCGCGCGGGCGGTGGGAAAATGGGCGAGCACGGCGTCAAGACTATGCGCGGGCACCACCTCGAACCCCTCCAGCGCTTCGCCCATGGCGCGTTCCATCCGCCGCAGAAGATCGCGCGCTTCGATGATGCCGGATAGGCCCACCCACGCGGTCGCCCGGCCAGTCGGGGCTGGCAGAAGCCGCAGGGTCGCGGCCGTCACAATACCCAGCGTGCCTTCGGACCCGATCAGCAATTGTTTGAGATCAAACCCGCGATTATCCTTCTTGAGCGGGGTCATCAGATCCAGCACCGTACCATCTGCCAGCACCGCCTCCAGCCCCAGCACCTGCGCGCGCATCGTGCCGTGGCGCAGCACCTGCGTGCCGCCCGCGTTAGTCGCTATCAGCCCGCCGATGGTGGCCGAACCCTTGCCGCCCAGGGTGAGCGGGAAGCGCATGGCCGCCGCTTCGGCCGCGTCGTGCAGATGTTGCAGGATCACGCCTGCGTCGCACACCACTTGACCAGCAGCAGCGTCAACCCGGCGGATCGCGTCCATCCGGCGCAGCGACAGCAGCAACGCGGTGCCGGTGGCATCTGGGGTCGCTCCGCCTGCCATGCCGCTATTGCCGCCCTGCGGAACAATCGGCACGCCGTGCTCCGCGCACAGTGCAACCAGCGCGGCAACCTCTTGGGTGGAGGCAGGCGAGGCCAGTGCCAGAGCGCGGCCAGTGTAGCGCCCGCGCCAGTCGGTCAGCCAAGCATCCATGCGGTCGGGATCGGTCGTCAACCCTCGCGCGCCGAGCAGAGTGGCGGCTTCTTCAAGAAAAGCGGAGTTCATGATTTGCTGGGCAGGGCGGGGATTTGTCATTGTTGCTGCTATGCCACAGTTGCGGGGCAATGTGCCACCGGATTCAGCTTGGGCTGTATCGCAGTTAAGGCGCGGTTCAATTGCCGTGACTAGGGGGAGAGGCCACCCGATCACTGGGGTCTTGCAAGGAGAGCCTCGCCCGCATCATGCACAGTCTGTTTGCCTTGGCGGCGCCTTTGGCGCTGATGCTGCCGATGGTTGCCGGGGCTGACGCGCCGAAGGGTGGCGATGGCCGCGCCGCTTCGGCACCGCAATGCGAGGCCGCCGCGGCGCAAGCAGCGCCTCCGATAATCAACCCGCTATCGGCGCTCCGCAGCACGAACATCGCGCGCCAGATCCGGATCGAACAGCGCGTGGTGGTGCGCATTTCGCCGCAACCGTCCGCCGCTCGCCAAAACCTGATTGCCGACTTGCCGCAACGCGAAATCGCCGCGAGGATTGAATAGAGCAAGAAAGAGAAATGCGTTGCCTTACAAGGCATTGCCGGGGTGCAGACCGGCAGCGGCAACCGCTTGGTGCTGTTCTTGCGCGATCAGCGGATGATTTCGGTCAACCTTGAAAAATCCTGCCGCGCGCGGGATTTCTACTCCGGCTTCTATGTCGAGAAGAACAAGGACGGGCGTCTGTGCGTTGATCGCGACAAGCTGCAATCGCGCACCGGCGCGAGGTGCGAGGTTGAGACCATGCGACAGTTGGTGGCGGTGAGCAACTGACCTCTCGGGTCGGCAGTGCCGGACCCCGCGCGTTTCCTTGACTTTTACCCATATTTAAGGGAAAGGCGCGGCGGCCTGATGCCGCGCATGGCGCCCGCAGGCCGGTAAATCCCGGCAGCAACCCTGCCCGCTATTCTCGGACACCACACACCGCATGACCTTCGCCGATCTCGGCCTTTCGCCCGAATTGCTCAAAGCTGTTGAGGACGCGGGCTATTCCACGCCGACTGCGATCCAGGCGCAGGCCATCCCGACTGTGCTGATGATGCGCGATCTGATCGGCATCGCCCAGACCGGCACCGGCAAGACCGCAAGCTTTGTGCTGCCGATGATCGACGTGATGGCCGCAGGCCGCAGGCGCGCGCTGATGCCGCGTTCGCTCATCCTTGAGCCGACCCGCGAGCTAGCAGCGCAGGTCGCCGAGAATTTCGAGAAATACGGCAAAAACCACGATCTCAAGATGGCGCTGCTGATTGGCGGCGTGCAGATGGGCGATCAGTTGAAGGCGCTGTCTGACGGGGTCGATGTGCTGATCGCGACGCCGGGCCGGTTGATGGACCTGTTTGAACGCGGCAAGATCATGCTCAACGGCTGCGAATTGCTGGTGATCGACGAAGCGGACCGGATGCTCGACATGGGCTTCATCCCCGATATCGAATTCATCTGCTCGAAGCTGCCCGAAACCCGCCAGACAATGCTGTTTTCGGCCACCATGCCGCCGCCGATTGAAAAGCTGGCGAAGAAGTTTCTCAACAATCCCAAGCGGATCGAAGTCAACCGCGCGGCATCGACCAATGCTGACATTACCGCCTTCAAGGTGCCGGTGAAATCACGCAGCAAGCGCGAAACGCTTCGCTGGTTCCTTGAAAATGATCTGGTTGAGACCGCAATCATTTTTGCCAACCGCAAAACCACGGTCCGCGAACTCAACCAGAGCCTGACCCGCCACGGGTTCCGTTCCAGCGAGATCCATGGCGATATGGATCAGTCGAGCCGGATCAAGGAGCTTGACCGGTTCAAGGCGGGCGAAGTGAATATTCTGGTTGCGTCCGATGTCGCTGCACGCGGGCTCGACATCAAGGGCGTGAGTCACGTGTTCAACTTCGATACGCCGTGGCATCCCGATGATTACGTCCATCGCATCGGCCGCACGGGCCGCGCGGGCGCAAAGGGGCGCGCCTTCACTTTCGTATCTGAGGAAGATGCCGAAGCGATCAGCAATGTCGAAAAGCTGACCGGCAGCGCGATCAAGGTGTTCGGCAAGGATGACGTGCGGGTGGATCTCAGCGCGGTGATCGCAAAGGCTGAGGCCGCAAAGCCCGAAGCGCCAGCCGTGGAAGAGCACGAGGAGCGTGAAGAGCGCACCGAACGCAAACCCCGCCGCGAGCGTGAAGCGCGCGAACCGCGAGATGAACAAGCAGAACGCCGTCCCCGCCGCGACAAGGACGCGCCGAGCGAAGACATTAAGCCCCGCGCCCGGCGTTTCGCCGAGGATGAGCAACCGGTGCCCGCGGGCGAATGGAATGGTCCGCGTCCGGCGTTTCTGGATATTGGCCTCGGCTAGAGCATCGCGCTTAACGTTTTGTTCGCCACTGCCACGCTAATCGTGGCGGACCATGGACACCGTTATTGAAGCTCTGCATCAGACGCTTGTGAAGCCGCTTCCGGCTGCGCTGTTCTTCATCCTGCTGGCCGTTGTGATCAAGCGCGACCGATTGCTGGCCGGGTTCCGCGCGGCTCGCCGAGAAATCGGCACCAATCTTGGCCTGCTGCTGTTCAACGGCGTGGTGATGATGCCGCTGATCGCGCTACCGCTGACCGAATATCGCAATGGCATCCCGCGCATGCAGATGCTGGTCGATTTCTGGCAGGCGCTACCCCCATTGTTGGTGCTCCTGAGCACCATCATACTGATCGATCTGGCGGCCTATTGGCGGCACCGGCTGGAACATCAGCCTGCCCTCTGGCGAGTCCACGCCACGCACCATGCCGATGAGGCGATGAACTGGCTGACGCTGCACCGAAAGCATCCGCTGGGCGAACTGCTTAGCGTGCTGGTTGATCTGGTTCCGGTGTTGCTGCTGGGCCTGCCGATCTGGGCCATTGCCGTCAGCGCAATCGCGCGATCCTGGTGGGGTTATCTGATCCACGCCGATGTGCCCTGGACGCTGGGCATTTTTGGCAAGGTGCTGATGTCGCCCGCCGCGCACCGCCTCCACCATATTCGCGATGAGGCGCTGATGGGTGCGAATTATGGCAACACCATCACGCTGTGGGACCGCTTGTTCGGCACCTATACCGATCCGGCGCCCTATGTCGGCTGCGAAACCGGCATTGCCGAAGGCACCCGCGATGTGGCGGGCGAATTGCTGCGGCCGTTCGAGGCGCGCTATTGGCGCAGGCCCTCACAGCCTGTGGCAGAGACCGCCACCCTTTAAAGCGGCTTCACAAAGCTATCGAGCACACGTTTCTCACCCGCATCTTCAAACAGAATGGTGAGCTTGTTGCCTTCCTGATCGATCACGCATCCGGTGCCGAACTTGTCATGGCTGACCATGGCGCCGATCGCGATGTCGCTGCGCGCCGGGGTGGCGAAGCTGGCGGCGGAGCGGGTATTCTCGCGCACCCGCGCGGGCTTGGAGTCATAGCCTGACGTCAGCGCCCGCTGCCAGCCGGGGCCGCGCGTTTCTGCCCGGTCTGGCCGGTCGCGCGCGACGTGGGCGAAGGGGTCTTCCTGCTCGCTCCAATTGGCGCGCCACAGGCTCGCACCCCCGGTGAGAGTGGTTTCCTGATCAATGTGTTCTGCGGGCAAATCCTCGATGAAGCGCGAGGGGATGCTGCTCGTCCACTGGCCATAGATCCGGCGGTTGGCAGCGTGCAGGATCGTGCAATGCCGCCGCGCCCGCGTGATTGCGACATAGGCGAGGCGGCGCTCTTCTTCGAGCGAGGCAAGCCCGCCCTCGTCGATCGCGCGCTGGCTGGGGAAGACGCCTTCCTCCCAACCGACGCAGAACACGTTGTCGAACTCCAGCCCTTTTGCGGCGTGGATCGTCATGATCGTCACCGTCTCACCCTCATTGGCGCGCTCATTGTCCATGACAAGGCTGACATGTTCGAGAAAATCGCCGAGCGTTTCGTATTCCTCCATCGCGCGGGCGAGTTCGGAGAGGTTTTCGGCGCGGCCTGCGCTTTCGGCCGTGCGGTCGGCGGCGAGCATGGCGTTGTAGCCCGATTCTTCCAGCACCAGTCGCAGCAGATCCGATGGCGCGATCGTCTCTGCCGTTTCGCGCCAGTGCAAAAACTGCCGCATCAGCCCGCCGATGGTGATCGCGCTGCGCTTGGGCAATTCGTCGCTGTCGGCCAATTGCAAGGCAGCGGCGGCCAGCGGCAGGCCGGTGCGCCTTGCATGGCTATGCATCGCTTCCAATGCCTTGGCACCCAGACCGCGCTTGGGCTGGTTGTGGATCCGCTCAAACGCCAGATCATCCTGCGGCTGCGCGATCAGCCGCAAATAGGCGAGCGCATCGCGAATTTCGGCGCGTTCGTAGAAGCGGAAGCCGCCGATGATGCGGTAATTGATGCCGATCTGGATGAAGCGATCTTCAAATTCGCGGGTCTGGTATTGTGCGCGCACCAGGATCGCAACTTCGCCGAGCGCGGCTCCTTCACGTTCCAGCCGCTCGATCGCTTCGCCCACCCGGCGCGCTTCCTCGGGTGCGTCCCATACTCCGATCACCTTGACCTTGTCACCGCCGTTGACCTCGGTCCACAGCGTCTTGTCATGGCGATGGCTGTTGGCGCGGATCAGCCCCGCTGCCGCGCCAAGGATATGCGGGGTCGAGCGGTAATTCTGTTCCAGCCGGATCACCACCGTGCCGGGGAAATCCTTTTCAAACCGCAGGATATTGGCGACTTCCGCCCCGCGCCAGGAATAGATTGACTGGTCATCGTCGCCGACCACGCAGATATTGCGGTGGCCCTGCGCCAGCAGCCGCAGCCACAGATACTGCACCGCGTTGGTATCCTGATATTCGTCCACCATGATGTAGCGGAAGCGGCGCTGATAATCGGCGAGGATATCGTGGTGCGAGCGCAGGATGTTGAGCATGTGCAGCATCAGATCGCCGAAATCGCAGGCGTTCAGCGCCTTCAATCGCTCCTGATAGCGCGCGTAGAGCGCGGTGCCCTTGCCATTGGCATAGGCCTCGTTTTCCGCCGCATCGAGGTCAGCGGGATTGAGCCCGCGGTTCTTCCAGCGATCGATCAAGCCCGCCAATTGCCGTGCGGGCCAGCGCTTCTCGTCAAGATCGGCCTCAACAATCAGCGCCTTCAGCAGGCGCAGCTGATCATCGGTGTCGATGATGGTGTAATTGCTTTGCAGGCCCACCAGCTCGGCATGGCGGCGCAGCATTCTGGCGGCGATCGAATGGAAGGTGCCGAGCCACGGGATGCCTTCCGACTGTGGCCCAAGGTGATGCGCCACCCGCTCCCGCATTTCGCGCGCGGCCTTGTTGGTGAAGGTGACGCACAGGATCTGCGAAGGGAAAGCCCGCCGCGTCGCCACCAGATGGGCAAGGCGCGCGGTCAGAGCGGCGGTCTTGCCCGTGCCGGCCCCTGCCAGCATCAGCACCGGGCCTTCGGTCGCCAGCACCGCCTCGCGCTGCGGAGGATTGAGCCGGGCGGCATAGGCCGGGACGCGTTCAAGCGCCGGGTCGGGGGAGGGCAAGTTGGTGCTCATGGTTCTGCGCGAACAAGTAGGGAACAATGGCGCTGCGGGCAAGCGCCGAGGTCGGTCTTTGCCCCGCTGCGCCGGATTGCCTGATCGGCTCGCCGCCTTTGCGCCACACCTATCGCCCGGTTGTGGTCGCAGTGGGATGCGCGGCCCGGCGCTGCCATTGCCACTTGTGCGCGCCGGGTCATATTGGGCGGGTCAGGTCAGCAGGGGACTGAAAGGCCGGACAAGCAATGGCGTTCGTGCAGGCTTGGGATCAACTCTTGCGGAGATACCCATGCATAAGTTTCTGAATAACGTCGCCCTTGAAGGAGAAGCTTTGTCT
>JAKFWB010000175.1 GCA_021732945.1 Porphyrobacter sp. | reverse complement strand
TCTGTCAGAGGATTTCTAGATGCGCCTCCACCCCGCGTACACCTTCGTAATTGGCGCAAGCCTTGCACTCGCACCTGCAATTGCGGCAGCCGAAGACAGCTTCCCCAATGATGTTGCTGCTGCAGATGGGGCAATCCGGCTTGAACCCGTCAGCCCATGGAACATCGATTTCGGTGCAAACCGCTGCCGCCTGGCCCGTGTGTTCGGCACCGAAGAAGATCGGCACTTGCTGATGCTCGAACAGGCAGCGCCTAATGGCGAATTCGGGCTGACGCTGGCAGGCAGCGGCATCTCGCGCTTTCGCACTGCAGCCACGGTTGATCTTGGCCTTGAGCGCGATGAGCCGATGGAATCCCTCGATCAGTTCGGCAAAGGTGAGATCGCTGATCTTGGGCCGGCGCTGATCTTCAGCACGATCTCGATTGACCCAAAGGCGATGGCCGATGCGCTGCGGCCGGTTGGCGTGAATCTTGACGAGGCGGCGAAAGTTGACCGAATCGTGCTGCGCCGGGGAAAGGCTGTCTTGTCGTTCGAAACCGGCAATATGAAGGATGCCATTGCAGCACTCAACAATTGCACGGTCGATTTGCTGACGCAGTGGGGGCTCGACCCCGAAGCACACAAGAACCACGTTCCACCAATGTGGGCCAACGCGGCGGCGGTGACGCAGCGGATTGTCGCGGTTTACCCATCGTCGGCGCTCCGCGCGGGGGAGCAAGCAATTTTTCGCATGCGGGTGACGGTCGAGACTGATGGATCAGTGTCGGATTGCCTGATCGAGGAATCGACAATAGCCAAAAAGCTTGAATCGCCCGCCTGCAAGGAAATGCGAAACGCCAAATTCGCGCCCGCGCGCGATGGGCAAGGGCAGCCGATGCGGTCTTTCTATGCCACCACAATCCGCTACGTGATTGGCAACCGATAGGCCCCCCACGTCACTGTCGTGATGAATTGCGGCGTCATGCCCGATGATTTTGTGCCTCATGCCCCTCAGGCGTCACATCGAGCCCGCGCCGTTTTGGCGTCGGGCATCCTGTCAGCTGCGATCCAGAACCCCTCGCCACACGCGGTGTATCCCCGCGCCTCCAGATGCCGCGCGGCGAGCCAATGCGCGCTGATCGGAAAAACGATCACGAAGGGCAGCAGGCAGGCGGACAGCGCCAGCAGACGCTTGATCGCGACGGCGCGCGGCCCATCAACGTCCGGCCCATGGTGGCGGCCGATAAACAGGGCCAGCGAAAGCGCGAGCAGCGCGAGCGCGATGGGGAGTGCAACCCAGCCACCAGTGTCCCAGACGATAATCGGGGCGCTGCCTGCAACGCCATCGGCAAAGTCGTAAATCGTGATAGCGGCGAGGCCGAGCAGCGCGGCTCCAAAGATGCCCAGCCCCCAGCCAACCAGACGGCCGGAGCCCTGCGCGCCGCTATCACCAGACTGCCTGCCCATGCTGATCGCTTACCGCATCCACGGCACGCGTGGAATGCGCGGCAGGCTTGGAAAGTCGGGCATGCGTGGCCAGCTTGGCAGGTTGGGGAAGTACTTGTCGACCTCGCGCAGAAAGCGGCGACGTGCGCCTTCAGCGGCCATATCAATCAAATCATCGAGCACTTCCGCCGCGCTCCGGATCACCAACAGCTCCACCTCGTTGCGAATTTGGAACAGCTTCGCGTTAACCTCGGCAATCTTTCGATCGAGGAACGACTGCAGCTTGCTCGTCCAGCCATATTTGTTGTCGAGGTAATCCAGCACAAGGGACACGCCAATGCCAACCGCCACTGCAACGATCAGCGGGCCGAGGGCAAAGGCGCCGACTGCGGTGCCCACCACCGCAGCCCCGGCGATCGCCCCAACCGCTGCCGATGCCCCGATCTTGGCCACATCTGTCGATAACTGGCCGATAAACTGCCCCAGCGTCACATCATCACCCAGGACAAAATCGACGACGTTCCACGCGGTGATGAGAATGATCGAGAGAATGCCGCCCTTGCGCACTGCTTGCCGCAAACCCTTTTCGCCTATGCCAAGGCTGACGATTTTTGCATTGGTCACGCCATAACGCGTCCCCGTCAGGATCTTGCGAAGGCCCGCATGGCCTTTGAAGATGACGTGCATCTTGCCGCCATAAGACTTGAAAGCGACCTTTCCGAGCGGGGTACCGAGGTCTCTGGCAAGCCGAGTCAACATCATGACATCGCCCACAGTGGCAAAGTAGGTCGCCAGATAACGGGAACCTCCGCGCGCGTAGTCGTTCCAGAACCGAGTCGCTTCGGCTTGCGTCATGACATTGCTGTCCACCCTCGTGGTCAGCCACAGCCGCACCATCGACTGCTCATCAAGGACATAGATTTCCTGATTCTCAGCCATGCCAGCCCCCTCTCGATCCACACCGACGAGCTCAATATGACATATTCAGCTGATCTTGAACGCAGAACACCCGGACCGTTCTCCGCACGGCAAGTCTTTCTCGCCTCACATCACCGTCGTCAAAAAATGCAGCATCATCCCCACCAGCCCGCCAACCAGCGTGCCGTTGATGCGGATGAACTGGAGGTCGCGGCCCACTGCGCCTTCGACCCGGTCGGTGATGGTCGTCGCGTCCCAGCGCTTCACCGTCTCTGACACCAGCCGCACGATCTGATCGCCGTAACGGGTGGCGACGCCGACCATCGTGCGGCGGGCGAAGCGGTTGATCTGGTGTTGCAGCCGCGCGTCCGCTTGCAGCGCCTCGCCCAGTTCGGCGAGCATGTTGCGCATTTCGCCGCCCATCCCGCTCTCGGGATCGCGCGCGCGGGTGATCAGCGAGCGGCGGATGCGTTCCCACACCCCCGTCCACCACACCGCGACAGCGGGGTTAGCGATCAGATCGCGCTTCATCTCCTCCACCTTGGCGCGGGTTTCGGGATCATGCTGCAAATCCTGGCCGAGCTTCGCCAAGCCCTCCTCGATCTTGCCGCGCAAGGGGTGATCGGGATTGATCAGCACCTCGGCGAGCAGCTTGTACAACCCGTCGAGCACGCTGGAGGAGATGGTTTTGTCGATCCCCGCCCAGCGCAGCACGCCCGCCACGCGCTGGTGGATGATGTCGCGCAGGGTATCCTCGTTGTCCTCGATGGTGAGGCCCGCCCAGCGCACGAAGCCATCGATCAACGGCTGGTGGCGCTTGTCGGCCATGGTGGTTTCGATCATCCGGCCCGCGAGCGGGGCAATGTCGAGCTTGGATAGCTGGCCCGCAAGGCCAGAGCGCACCTGATTGCCGAGCCGGTCGGGATCGAGGCTCTCAAGCACCTCGGCCAGCAATTCCGCCGCGCCTGAGGTAATGCGCGAGCGGTGATCGGTGCCGCCACGCTCGGGCGAAGCGGCGAGGAACTCGCCAGCCGCCTTGGCGATATTCATCCCCGCCATCCGCCGCGCGACGACGGCCGGGGTGAGGAAATTCTCGCGCAGGAACGCCGCCATGGTGTCGGCGATCCGATCCTTGTTCTCGGGGATGATCGCGGTGTGCGGAATCGGCAGGCCAAGCGGGTGGCGGAACAAGGCGGTGACGGCAAACCAATCTGCAAGACCGCCCACCATCGCCGCTTCTGCGAAAGCGTTGATATAGCCCCAGGCCGGGTGCGCTGCGACAAGGCCGTGCGTGGCGATGAAGATCACCGCCATCGCCGCCAGCATTCCCGTGGCGGTCCAGCGCATGCGCTGCGCACGGTCTGTGGTGAGCGGCTGGCCGCCCAGTGTCAGAGGCCTCAATGAACGCGTTGCCATCGGTGGGCCTTAGCGCGATTTGGGCGCTGCCGTCACGCCCTTACCGACTATTCCGCAGGCTCAGCCCCCGGCAGCAGACGCCGCGCCGGGATTGGCACTGCACCACCAGCGAGGCCGGGAAAGGGCAGGTCGGGCTCAAAATCGCCAAGCGGGCGGGTGTCATCCCCCGGCTTGTAAGTCAGCATGCGCGCACGCAACCACGGGCCGACGCGCCTTTCAAAGCTGTCGGCAAGGCTGAAGCCTGCGGGCACGATCAGCAGGGTGAGCAAGGTCGAGAGCAACAGCCCCCCGATCACCACGATCCCCATCGGCTGACGCCACGCGCCGTCACCCGTCAGCGACAGCGCCACCGGCACCATCCCCGCCGTCATCGCCACGGTGGTCATCACGATCGGCTGCGCACGCTTGTGGCCCGCATCCATGATCGCTGCGAGCTTGGGCACGCCCTGATTCATCTCCTCGATCGCAAAATCGATCAGCAGGATCGAGTTCTTGGACACGATGCCGAGCAGCAGCAGGATGCCGATATAGACCGGCATCGATTGCGGCTGGCCGGTCAGCCAGATCAGCAGGATCCCGCCCAGCGGGGCGAGCAGCAACGAGGTCATGTTGACCAGTGGGCTCATGAGGCGCTTGTAGAGCAGTACCAGCACCGCAAACACCAGCAGGAACCCGGCGACGATGGCGATGATAAGGTTGGCGATCAGTTCAGCCTGCCATTCTTCTTCGCCCACCACATCGCGGATGACGCCGGTTGGCAGAGTCTGGAGCACCGGCAAGGCATCGATCTGCGCCTGCGCTTCGCCCTTCAGCACGCCTGCAGCAAGATCAGCCCCCACCAGCACGCGGCGGTTCTGGTTGTAGCGCTGGATCGCGGTCGGGCCGGAACCGAAGCTGATGTCAGCCACGCGGCTCAGCGGCACCGAGCCGCCGTCGGCGGTGGTGACAGGCAGGTTTTCGATAGTGCGGAAATCGGTGCGGGACTTTTCCGAGAGGCGCACGACGATCGAAATCTGGCGATCCGACAGCGAGAATCGCGCCGCGTTCTGTTCAATTTCGCCCAACGTGGCGATGCGGATCGTCTGCGAAAGGGATGCGGTGGTCACGCCCAGTTCGGCAGCGATCTTGTCGCGCGGGGTGATGATGATTTCAGGGCGGTTGAGATCGGCGCTGATGCGCGGGGCGACCAGTGTTTTCAGCCCCTTCATCTCCTCGACCAGCCGGGTCGCGGTCTGATCGAGCAGCACGGGGTCCGAACCTGCCAGCAGCACCGTCATGTCGCGGCCCGAACCAAACCCGCCGCTCTGCGACTGGAAGCGCACGCGGGCATCGGGGAACTTGGCGAGGATCGGGGAAAGCTCCCGCTCAAACTCGATCGAGGTGCGCGCGCGGTCTTCCTTGAGCTTGACGAAGATCGACGAGCTGTCGCCCAGACGGATGCGTTCGAACAGGCGCTCAACCTCGGGCTCCTGCCGCAGTCGCGCGGCCACGGTGTTCACCACCCGCTTGGTATCGGCCAGCGTGGTGCCGGGCACCATTTCGATCTCGACCCGGCTGTTTTCGTCATCAATGCTGGGCTGGAACTGCGCCGGGGCCTGCCCGAACAGCACGATCGTGATGAGGAACGAAAACCACCCGACGCCAAGCATCCAGATGCGATGATCGTAAAAGCGCGCGGTCATCCAATTGATTGACTGGGGGTTACGCCCAACGAGACGCACGCCGAAAAACGCCGCAACCGCTGCACCAATGCCACCTAGGAACGCAATCAGGCCGACCATAACTTGGACAAGATTGACGGATGCCAGATCCGCGCCGCCAGTAGCCGCCACTTCCTGACCGACCTGCGGCTCTGGAAAGGCTCCAGTGATCATCGCGAGTATTACGCCGACGACAAGGCAGGCAAGCCCCGCACTGGCAAGTACGGCAAGAATACCGATTACGACGCTCAGAATCTTGGCTATCGGGTTTCTGGACCGCAGAAGCGGCACAAGTCCCTCAATGCCCCTGAAGACAAGCAAACCCGACAGGAACGACAAGACCGAGGCGGTCAGCACGATCACCACTTCAAACACCTTGGCCACCAGAAAATGGATGAAGGTATTGGTGTCGGCGGAAACTGCGGTGGCGATCTGCTTGTGGACCTCCAGCCCGATCAGGCCCTTCCACAGGCCACTGACCGACCCACTGAACACTTCTAACATCACCAGCGCAGGCACGATCAGCAGCGCCAGCACCGTCAGCAGCAAGCCGATGACATAGCCGATCCGGTTGCGCGGCCCTTCCAGACCGGCGCGGCGCGCGACCATCTTGCCGGTGTCCAGCGTCCAGCCGAGCACCCGCATATAGGCATCGATCGCCGGGCCTTCACCGTGTTCGGCATGGCCCTTGGCCTTGAGGAAATAGGCCGCCATCAGCGGCGTGACCATCCGCGCGACCGCGAGGCTCATCAGCACCGCCACCACGACGGTGAGGCCGAAGTTCTGGAAGAACTGGCCCGATACGCCCGGCATCAGGCCCACCGGCAGGAACACCGCGACGATGCAGAAACTGGTTGCCACAACCGGCAGGCCGATTTCGTCTGCGGCGTCGATACTCGCCTGATAGGCGGTCTTACCCATGCGCATGTGGCGCACGATGTTCTCGATCTCGACGATCGCGTCATCCACCAGCACGCCTGCCACCAGCGACAGCGCCAGCAGTGACAGGAAGTTAAGGTTGAAGCCGAGCAGCGACATGAACCAGAAGGTCGGGATAGCGGACAGCGGGATCGCAACCGCGCTGATCAGCGTTGCCCGCCAATCGCGCAGGAACACGAACACGAACACCACCGCCAGCACCGCTCCCTCAACCAGCGCCCACAGCGATGATGTGTACTGATCGCGCGTATAGGTGGTGCTGGTCGCAAGCTTGATGAACTCCAGGCCATCGTTTTCGGCCGCGATCTTGTCCATCTCGGCCAGCGCTTCATCATAAACGGCCAGGTCGGACGCACCGCGCGCGCGGCTCATCGCGAAGTTGACGACTTCCTTGCCATTGACCTCGCTGATCGAGGTGCGTTCGGAATAGCCATCGCGCACCTTGGCGACGTCAGCCAGCCGCACCGTGCGTCCGCCGCCGAGCTGGATCTGGGTCTGCGACAGTGCATAGGCGGTGTCCGAATTGCCGAGCACCCGCAGCGACTGCCGGGTTCCTCCGATTTCCGCGAGACCGCCCGCCGCATCAAGATTGGACTGGCGCAGCACCGCGTTGATCTGCGAGGCCGTGACGCCGAGCGATTGCATCCGCGCCGGATCAAGGATCACCTCGATCTCGCGGTCGACCCCCCCGAAGCGGTCAACCTCGGCCATGCCTTCGATCTTGAGCAAGCGCTTGGCGACCGTATCATCGATGAACCAGCTCAATTGTTCGATGGTCATATCGTCGGCTTCCACCGCGACATAGCCGATCGGTTCGCCCACCACGTTGACCTTCTGCACCTGTGGTTCAAGGATACCGTCAGGCAAGCTGCCGCGCACACCGTCAATCGCGGTTTCGACTTCGTTGACCGCTTCGATCAGGTTGGTGCCGATCTCGAACTCGACAAAGGTGTTGGAACTGCCCTCTCGCGCAGTCGACTGGATCGAATTGACGCCGCTGATCGACCGCAGTGCGCTTTCCACGCGCTGGGTGATCTGGTTCTCGATTTCGGTTGGCGAGGCGCCCGGCTGGGAAATGTTCACCGACACCGCAGGGAAATCGACATCCGGGTTGTTGGTCACGTCGAGCTGCAGGAAGCTGACGATCCCGGCAAACAGCAGCCCGGTGAACAGCACCAGCGGAATCACAGGGTTGCGGATGGACCAGGCCGAGATGTAGCGGAGAGCCA
>JAKFWB010000287.1 GCA_021732945.1 Porphyrobacter sp. | reverse complement strand
GGCAGCAAGTCCCTCAAAACGCGCCATTCAGCTTCGCTCAGATCGCCCCGGCTCAAGCTCGCCTCCAAAAGGAAGCCTTGAATCAACCGCCGAGTCTCGCGTCAACCAATTTGTCCACGCCGCCTAGTCGCCGTCCCGGGCCTGACCCGGGGCCGGGAGTGTTAAATCAAACTTCGCCGTCGCCTTTTGAAATTCGCTCGTGGATGTAATTGTCCTCCTTTCTAAGAGCGAAAGCAGAAACCACTATAGCCACAATTACGAACAAAATGAATATTGCTTTATTCGGTAACCCTGTTTCTTTGATAATGCTATCTACTGAAATTAGCAAAAGGTAGAGGATCCCTGCCGTAACGAAAGTCCGGTATAGGCCGGTATTTGCAACAATTGTATCAAGCTTTTCATCATCTTTTTGAGAAGTGACGTACGCTTTATAATTCTTTGGATGGAGAAATTTTACCTTCTGGTGTCGCAAAATGGGATCCAAAACCAGTGATCCTAACCGATTCGTCAAGACGCCGGCTACAAATGCGACAAGTAGGAAAGCACCGATGTCGTCTGGCATTGGAGTTGGAAAACCATGAACATGGAGCGCGTAAGTCAACGCCGCACCGGGGACGAGGTTTGCGACCAAATTATATCCGTCTAATTTGTCGAACATACTTTCTCGAACCTCTGTCGCCGTCTCAGAAGTGCCTTACCCAGCACAGGACAGGGAGACCGCGAACTCTCTAACCCAAGCTTTCGATTAGCATTCGCTCGGCGTCGTCCAACGCGGCAGCATACCTGTCGAAGAGCTCCTGCTTCTCGACATCCGTGAGCCGTGTGAATTGAGACACGCGCCACTCAATAACGTGACGCTCCTTCTTGCAGCAGGGAGCGACTGGCGTGCAAACGATGACGGCATCCGATCCTTGAAATTCTTCCAAGGTTAGGATCGCTTCGTAGATCAAAGTGCAAAGAATTCTGATCTGATACTCAGTCAAGTTCATCTGCGACCAGCCGATTACGAAGTAGGGCGTGAGCTTGCCGTTGTCATTCAGAACGAACGTAGATCGGATCGGGACGCGTACCCCGGCCGAAACATTGTAAAACTCAACCATGTCCCTGAAGACTTGAACGCCAGCCCATCCTCTTGCTCGCGCGTGAGGGCAAAAGGCACGAAGAATCCACTTCGCGCGCTCCCGGTCGCCTTCTTTCTTTATTCTTTCTGCACATTCCAGTGCTTGAGCTTCGTCAATCCCATCAACGACAAACTGAACGCAGATAGCAATTGCGCTCGCGAGGCTTGAACGGGGAGGATTGACTGCGAAGTTATGAAGAGCCTTCGCCGTATCATCGCGGCGCTTGCGGATATTCTTAACCCAGTTGTGGGCCGCTGGCGGGCGACGAAGCTTCTGGATCAATTTTGCGGCTTTGCTCATCGAGATAACCTTGACGTTGGGAGAGAGGACAAAATCAGATCATCAGTAATTTCCATTCCGGGGTTCGATGAACCGGTGTGGTTCCAAACCTTTGACCAAGGACCCCGCGCGTCATGTGATATTTCCCTTAGTATGAACGCTGGGAGCCGAATCATGGACGCTACTGCCTCCATGATGATCTCTTCATCATCTGGCGCAAGATCAGGGTGAACGGTTTCCACCGAGTCTGTTCTTGTATTGTACTTTTTTGCCCGGTCTGTGATGGGCTCAGCGCCAAATTGCTTGAAGGAGCTATACACTTCACGGAAAACGGGGCCGTGATCCCAAGCTTCGATTTTCGCCTCGGTCAGCTTTCGACCATATGATGTCAGTGCATGTTCGTAGGCGAAATAGACAAGTTTATTGAGGGCCATGTTGGATACTGGCTCACCAAGCTCATCGGCATAGTCCAGTATCCAATTGGCGATCTCTTTCACGCTATATGTAGCAGAGAGCGTCACCCCCTACTCCGCAGCCTCAGCCCCAAACAGCCCAGCCTCAGCCACCACAGCCTCGTCCTCATTGACCGCCTTGGCCTTCTGGCGGCTGTCAAACGACGACCACACCGAATTCCAGTCGCCGCGCGTCGCGCCCTTCGAATACTCCGTCGCGCGGGTTTCGAAGAAGTTGGCGTGCTCCACCCCGTTCAGCAGCGGCGCGAGCCACGGGAGGGGGTGTTCTTCGATCATGTAGATCTCTTGCAGGCCGAGCTGCTTCAGGCGCCAGTCGGCGATGTAGCGGATGTAGCGTTTGATTTCCTTGGCGCTCATCCCGTTGATCGGGCCCATTTCGAAGGCGAGATCGATGAAGTTGTCTTCCAGCCGCACGGTCTTCTGGCAGATGTCGATCAGGTCTTCCTTGACCGCTTTGGTCAGGCACTGGCGTTCCTCGCAGAAGGTGTGGAACAGCTTGATGATGCCTTCGCAGTGCAGCGATTCGTCGCGCACAGACCAGCTGACGATCTGGCCCATGCCCTTCATCTTGTTGAAGCGCGGGAAGTTCATCAGCATGGCAAAGCTGGCGAACAATTGCAGCCCTTCGGTGAAGCCGCCGAACGCCGCGAGCGTGCGGGCGATATCCTCATCGGTGTCGACGCCGAACTGGCCGAGGAAATCGTGCTTGTCCTTCATTTCCTCATATTCGAGGAAGGCGGAATATTCGCTTTCGGGCATGCCGATGGTGTCGAGCAGGTGCGAATAGGCCGCGATGTGCACCGTCTCCATGTTGGAGAAGGCGGCGAGCATCATCTTGACTTCGGTGGGCTTGAACACCCGGCCGTAGTTTTCGTGATAGCAGTTCTGCACCTCGACATCGGCCTGGGTGAAGAAGCGGAAGATCTGGGTGAGCAGGTTCCGCTCGTTCTCGGTGATCTTCTGCGCCCAGTCGCGGCAATCTTCGCCCAGGGGCACCTCTTCGGGCATCCAGTGGATCTGCTGCTGGCGCTTCCAGAAATCATAGGCCCAGGGGTACTGGAACGGCTTGTAGGTGGAGCGGGCTTCGAGCAGCGACATGGGCAGAGTCTCCTGAAGGACATCATTATAGCAGAAACGGAGCGCGAGCGCGGCTGGATTCAACCGGGCGGGCGCTTCACAAATTGAGAAGGATGAGAATCAGACAGATGGGGAGGAACATCGAGGTCATTGCCACGTGGATCATCGCCGCATTGCGGGCGTGACCGGGGGTGTCCTTCCGCAGCTCGATCACCGCGCGCACCAGGAATATGGCCGCAACGACCGCACCGAAGACACTCGCCCAGAACGGCAAACCCATGATGACACTCTCCCTTGGTTGAATAGGCCGCCGGCAGGCGCGGGGCGGCGGTTGCCCCGCCGCGCCCGCCCTTGATCCCGAGCGCTTACTGGCAGCTGAGGCATTCCTCGTAATCGGTCTGATCACCGGCGTTGAGTTCAATCTTGGCGAGTTCGGTGGTGTTATCCGCCTCCACCCCGCCAACGAACCCCGCTCGCTGCACGCTCTTGGAGCGGAGGTAATAGAGCGACTTGATGCCGCGCTCCCACGCCTGATAGTGCAGCATCATCAGATCCCACTTGTCGACATCGGCCGGGATGAACAGGTTCAGCGACTGCGCCTGATCGATATAGGGCGTGCGGTCAGCCGCGAATTCGAGCAGCCAGCGCTGGTCGATCTCGAAGCTGGTCTTGTAGACCGCCTTTTCCTCCACCGAGAGGAAATCGAGATGTTGCACCGATCCGCCGCGTTCGAGGATCGAGTTCCAGACATTGGTCGAGTTCTTCGACTTCTTGTCGAGCAGCTTTTCCAGGTACGGGTTCTTGACGATGAAGCTGCCCGACAGGGTCTTGTGGGTGTAAATATTGGCCGGGATCGGCTCGATGCAGGCGCTCGTCCCACCGCAGATGATCGAGATCGACGCGGTCGGCGCGATTGCCATCTTGCAGCTGAACCGCTCCATCGCGCCCATATCGGCCGCATCGGGGCACGGCCCGCGCTCCTGCGCGAGCAGCATCGAGGCTTCGGACGCCTTGGCGTGGATGTGCTTGAACATCTGCAAGTTCAGCGCCTTGGCCATCGCGCTTTCAAACCCGATGCTCTTTTGCTGCAAGAACGAGTGGAAGCCCATCACGCCCAGACCCACCGAACGTTCGCGCTCCGCCGAGTACTTGGCGCGCGCCATTTCGTCGGGCGCGCGGTCGATATAGTCCTGCAACACGTTGTCGAGGAAGCGCATCACGTCTTCAATGAAGAGCTTGTCGCCCTTCCACTCTTCCCAGGTTTCGAGGTTGAGCGAAGACAGGCAGCACACCGCCGTCCGGTCATTGCCAAGGTGGTCGATCCCGGTCGGCAGGGTGATTTCCGAGCATAGGTTCGAGGTCGACACCTTCAGCCCCAGATCGCGGTGATGCTTGGGCATCATGCGGTTCACCGTGTCGGAGAACACGATATAGGGCTCACCCGTGGCCAGCCGGGTTTCGACCAGCTTCTGGAACAGCGAGCGCGCATCCACGGTGGCGCGCACTTCGCCGGTCTTGGGCGACTTGAGGTCGAATTCCGCCCCGTCACGCACCGCTTCCATGAATTCATCGGTCAACAGCACGCCGTGATGCAGGTTCAGCGCCTTGCGGTTGAAATCGCCCGAAGGCTTGCGGATTTCGAGGAACTCTTCGATTTCGGGGTGCGAAACATCGAGATAGCACGCCGCCGAACCACGCCGCAGGCTCCCCTGTGAAATCGCCAGCGTCAGGCTGTCCATCACGCGCACGAAGGGAATGATCCCGCTGGTCTTGCCGTTCAGGCCAACCGGCTCACCAATCCCGCGGACATTGCCCCAATAGGTGCCGATCCCGCCGCCCTTGCTGGCGAGCCAGACGTTCTCGTTCCAGGTGTTGACGATGCCTTCGAGGCTGTCGGACACCGAGTTGAGGTAGCAGCTGATCGGCAGGCCGCGATGCGTGCCGCCGTTCGACAGCACCGGGGTCGCCGGCATGAACCACAGCTTGGAGATATAGTCATACAGGCGCTGGGCATGGGGCTGATCATCGGCATAGGCATCCGCCACGCGGGCGAACAGATCCTGATAGGTCTCTCCGGGCAGCAGATAGCGGTCGGTCAGGGTTTCCTTGCCGAAATCGGTCAGCCGCGCATCGCGGCTATTGTCTGTCACCACGGTAAAGCGGCGGGCGTTGACTGTCTTGCTATCGGGCGCAGCCGCCTGCTTGGCCGCTTCGACCATGGCATTGCCCAGCGCTTCAGTGGCCTTGGCGGCGATCAGCGCCTCTGATCCGGCATCACTCGTGTTCATCGTCACGGCCTTTTCTTCCCCAACAGCAGGGGCAGCATTCGCACCTGATTCCAGTTCATTCGTCACATCGCTGTTCAGCGCGTCATTGGGCACGTTATCGCTCGCCTTGAAATCCATCTGAAGCCCCACTTGTCCCCCGAATCATCGCAGTGGCGCAAGGGGCCATGTTCTGATTCTGTTCTATACCGGTTGGTCCACAGACTTGCCAACAGGTAAGCCCCTATTCGGGCCTGCGGGCGCATCGGTTGATCCCATTTGCGGCGCGCATCCTGCCCTGTGGGCCAGAGCGAATCGTTCTCCTCAGCCCTGAACAGGGCGGCGGGCGTTTCACCATGGCTTGGGGGTTCGATTTGCGCCGAACCACTAGATGATGAATCAGCCAGCGACTCCCGTCAACGGGTGATTAACCCTGAAACCATCATGACAGGCCGGTGAAACCCGCGTGACAGACCCGCGACGCGTGGACCAAGCTTGAGTAGCGAACCGCGCAAGCCCCAAACTGAATCTGTGAAGAAAAAAATGGTGATTGAATCATTAGAATCCAACCGTGAATCTTTTGCACGGGTGGGGGTTCGAATGTTGCGCGCTGCGGCAAGCGGGGGGTGGCTGCGGCGGGCAGTCTCCCATGCTTCGTCGCCCCGTGCTCGGCACGGGGCTTGGCTGCCTTTTTGCGCTCTCATGCGGACAGGAAAAGCCTAACCTCGTGTCAAGCACGGGGCGATGATTGCGGGGATGACATTTTGCCAACCCCTCGGCGCCGATGGCGGTGTCGATGCGCCATCCCGATAGCAGAATGGCGGCTCCGATCCCGCTTGCGCCAGCAGCGGAAATTCTCGAACCGGCCCCGAAGTGGACGCTGCTTTGACAGTGTGTTGCGCATCGATGCGGCAGCCAGCTATTTCGAGGAAAGCGCCTCAATATCATCGGATCTGGGATTGTTTGCCAGCCAATCGATTGCCGCTATCAGACAATGGCGGCCGACAGCTTCTGCGGCTGATCTTACATCTGACCAGTCGTGTGCAAAACTATCACTCGACCCGTGAATCATTCGGCTACGTTTGGAATCGTAAATGTCAGTCACTACCTTCCGGACTGTTCGACCATCTTTCATAATTTTGTTATCTGCGGCCACACCCAGTCTTGCTTCAATAAATTTGATAATCCCTTTAGCTTTGTACCCGCCGGTTAAGGCATCCATACTTGCAGCAAACTTTGTGGTTGCCATCTGATCAGATGGTTCACGACAAGACTCGTAAAACCACCAGAGACTTAGGAAAAGGGCATTCATTGTTGTTGGGCGTACGGCACTCGTCGCGGGTTGAACGTAATAATTCAGAGCCTCGCCAACTTGATCAAAAAGCCTTTGGTATGATTTGAGGTAAGAGATTGTTTCATCATCAGTCCAACGACCGGAGGGCATTTGGGAAATACTCGATGCACGTCCTGCATATCCTCCATCGCGAAACAATATGTAGTCCCTACGAAACGCTTGACCGTCGTAGCGCAAATTCATCCACGACAAGGCTAGGGAAGGGTTTGTCCAAACTAGCGATATAGCGGTCATCGCCAGCCGCGCTGCAAGCAGCCCTTTCTCGTTAATCATTTTGGATGACAATCCATCGGTTGAAACGGTGCAGACAATGGGGCATTCGCCAATTGTATCGATCATTGCTCGTTCATCTAGAGCTTCGTTGATCGTCTTTCTTTTTCGTAATGTTTGTCCATCCCAAGTGGCCTTCAGCCTTCTAGCGGTGATAGCCGTTAACTTATCTTCTAATTCCATCCGCGAGCGCCATTGCTCGCGCGTCTCGAACACTACAGGCCCAATGGCAATCGGATAGGCAGCACCGCCATCAAGAAGGTGGCAGCCCAATGCCAACTGGACGGCTTGGCGGTGGCGCCCAATCATCTCTTGAAGCTTCGCATCCACATTTTTCTTTACCGTGTCACAAAGCTCTATGTTGGTCTGATCGAGATCAATTGACTGCAAGACTTCGCCAAATGATCTTGCTGCTAACTGATATAGATCCCTCTTCTTGAATCGCGATTTCAGATCCGGATTATTATCTAAAATCATGTTGGAATAATCATAAACCGCATCGAGCAGTTCACTAGTTGCACTCATTTGTCTGCCATCACTTAACGGCAAGCCAGGCGGTAAACGTAATTCCTTCACTTCTCCTGACGGCGGAGGTGTCCAAGGTTCTATTTGTGCTCTTCGGAGTTCAAAGAGAACCGTGTGAATTATCTTTTCCTTGCTTGTCACTGGCCTGCCTCAAACTTGTTTGTCGAGCAGAGGTAAGTTGGTAAGGCGCACAATGCAATTCGTTGGTTTCTTGAGTTGGCACGTGGCCTTGCTAGCGACGAAGTCTTGGCTCGGAAATCCAGCCGTTCCGCTATCCACCCACTCCCCACCTCCC
>JAKFWB010000285.1 GCA_021732945.1 Porphyrobacter sp. | reverse complement strand
GCGCACGGCGGCTGGTTTACGGGTGCTAGTCCTGCGCGAAGGAGGCGCAATCACTGGCTGCATCGCGCTGTGGGATCAGCGCAGCCAGCGTCAGGCGTTGCTGATTGATTGCCCGCGCTGGCTGCGACGGCTGCGCGTACCAGCCAACCTTGCCTTCCAGCTTGCCGGACTGCCCGCCATTCCCGCGGTGGGGAAGGCGATCGATCAGGCGTTCCTTTCCATCGCAGCAACCCTTGGCGATTGCCCGCACCGTTTCATCCGGCTGGTGCGTGCCGCTTTGGACGAGGCACAGCGTCTGGGCGTGGGTGCGGTCATGGCGGGCCTGCCTTCAGCGCATCCCTGGCGCACAGCCCTGCGCGGTGCGGTTCGAGCCATCGAATACCGTACCAGCCTGTTCGCAGCTGCGTGGCCTGGCGATGAAAGCTATGTGCGGCAGATCAATCCGGAGCGGGTGTTTCCGGAGATCGGCCTTTTATGACGTGCCCAATTGCATTGAAACGGAGGGGATTATGTGCAAACTGATTGTTGCCTTGATGCTGCTGGCAGCGAGCCCGGTGCTTGCTCAAACCGCACCCGCGCCCACGACTGATAGCGCTGCGAGCCCGGCGCCAGCCGCCGCCGCTCCGGCCGGAATGACGCCGGAAGAAGCCGCCGCCCACAAAGGCTTGCGCGGCTTGCGCGACAGGCTAGTAGCGGCAGTCAACGCTAAAGATCCCGATGCAATCGAGGCCGATCTTGATGAGGACATCTTGTTCACCGCGATGAACAACGAAGTCGTCCACGGCAAGAACGAGGCACGCGCCTATTATGCCAAAATGCTGGTTGGCTCCCGGCGGATCGTGGAGGACATGTCGCTGACCGTCGATGTTGATGACCTGTCAATCCTGCTCGCCGATGGCGAGGTCGCGATGGCAGCAGGCAGTTCAGTCGCCAAATTCGACATGATGGTGGGCGACAGTTTCGAAGTGCCGCTGCGCTGGACAGCAACACTTAACAATACAGATAAGGGCTGGAAGGTCGCATCGATCCATTTTTCCGCCAACATGTTCGACAATCCCCTGATGGCTGGTTTTCGGACCTTCGCCTACGCGCTGGCGGGCGGGATCGGGGTGCTGGGTCTGATAATCGGCTGGCTCATCGGACGGCGGCGCAAGCGGGCATGATCGGGCTGGGGCCGGCGGTTCCGGCCAACTGGTATCTGCTGGGGCGTGCCGATGGTCTGCGGCGCGGAGCGGTGCAGGCCCACACAATCGGCACCCACGATGTGGTGGTGTGGCGCGGGCAGAAAAGCGGCACGCCGACCGCGTTTGCTGCGCATTGTGCCCACATGGGCTGCCATCTTGCGCGCGGCGATGTGATTGGCGACCGGCTGCGCTGCGGTCTCCACCACCGCATGATTGACGCCGATGGAAATTTCGGCGCTTCGGGGTTGCGGCAGGCGGCGCTGCCTGTCGCTGAGTACTGCGGCGGGCTATGGGTGCGGATTGGCGGGGCGGAAGCGGTGCCCCCTCTCGAAGAGCTTGGGCTTGAAGGCTTTGCCGCGTGCTATGCTGGCGAGCATCACTTCCCGCTGCCGTGGCAGGCTCTGGTCGCCAACGGGTTCGATAGCGAACACCTCGCCTCGGTGCACGAACGCCGATTGCTGGCACCGCCCACGCTGGATTGCCACGAAACGACGAGCATCGTCCTGCGATACCATACGCGCCCAATCGGCAAGGGGCTGGCGGACCGAATTACCGCGCTAATTGGGCCGGATGGCATCCACGGCGAAATTACGAGCCGCAACGGAGCGATGATGCTGGTCCGCAGCCGGGTGGGTCAGCGGCGAAATTTCATCCTGCTGTCTTTCGTACCCACTGCTGCCGGAGGAACCTGCGTGCGCGGGATCGTCGGGACCGAGCTGATGCGCGGGTCATGGACGCAGTTGCAGGGGCGGATCGCTGCGCGACTGTTCAAAGCTTTCCTGTATAAGGATCTCGCCGTGCTCGAAGGTCTGGCGTGGCATGAGCCTGCGCAGGAGGATAGCGTGGGGGACCGCTTCACCCGTGAACTGTGCGATTTCTTCAGGGGGTTGCCGCATGAGTGACTTGACGGCCATCGACCGTGCCATCCGCCCCGCCGCAGACGCGCGCAGAGCTGCGCGGAGCGATGCCCAGAATTGGGCAATCCTTGGCGCAGTGATGCCTGGCAGTGCGGGGCTGCTGTGGCTGGCGGCCCATTCCGCCAACACACTGTTCACGATCAGTGCCGCGATCGGGTTCGCCTTTCTGGGCAACACCACTTTCAGTCTGCTACACGAAGCGGTGCACGGCAAGTTTGACGGCAACCCCGCGCGAAACGGCTTGGCCGGACACGCCGCTGCGGCCTTCTTCCCGACCAGCTTCACGCTGCAGTCGGTACTGCATCTGACCCACCATCGCAACAATCGCAGCGACGTGGAGCGGTTCGACTATATTGGGCCGGACGAAAACGTGCCGCTCAAGACGGTCCAATGGTTCACCATCCTGACGGGCCTCTATTGGCTGTCGATCCCGCTGTTCTGGGTGTTTTACTGCTTTTTCGGTTCGCTGATCCCGTGGCAAAGGCTGATGCCGAGCGAGGGGAAATTCGCCCGCCAGACCAGCGCGGGCGCGTTTCTGGACAGCGCGCGCGCATTGCCGATTGGTCGCATCAGGATCGAACTGGCCGTCAGCCTCGCGGTGCAGGCGGGGCTATTCCTGATCCTTGATCTCACATGGGTGAGCTGGCTGGCGTGTTATTTCGCCTTCGGGCTGATGTGGAGCGCGTTGCAATATGCCGATCACGCCTTTTCTGTGCTGGACCGGCATGAGGGCGCGTGGAACCTCAAGGTCAGCCGGTTCACCCGCGCACTGTTCCTGAATTACCACGATCATCTGGAACACCATCGCGATGTCATGGTGCGTTGGCAGGATCTGCCGCGTGCTGCCGGAGACGCGCCCAAACGCGGCTGGCTGGCAATGCTCTATCTGATGTGGCGCGGACCGCGCCTGTTGCCAGGCACTGTGCAAAGCCCGGCGCGGCAAAGGCAGCTCGAATGGAGCGTGCTGGCCTGCCACATGACGGTGTTCGCAGCAGCGTTTCAAGTGCTCTACGGCATTGCCAGCGCCGACTTCAACGCCCGCACCGCGTTCCACGAGGTGGCGCTGCCGATCGATGCCCATGCGCCATTCTGGCCGCTGTGGTCACTCGCCTATATCTCGATCGGCCCCTTACTGGCCGCTGCCGCGTTGGCGTTGCGCTCCCCGGCGAGGACCTTGCCGTTTCTTGCGGTGCTGCTGTTGCAGCTGGTGGCCGGGACGCTCTGTTTCCTCGCCTTTCCGGTCGCCGCCATGCCGATCCCGCCGGTTCCGATGACGGATCTGGAAGCGGGTCTGTTTGCGATGGCGGACGGGATAAACCTCGATGGCAATATGATGCCGAGCCTGCATGTCGCCTTCGCCCTATCAGCCGCCTGGGCAGCCGGCCCGCGCCTGGCATGGCCGCTGCGCACTGGCTTGTGGAGCTGGGCGGGGGCGGTGTGTGCATCGACCTGGCTGATCCGGCAGCATTGGCTGCTCGATGTCGTGGGCGGCGTAATATTGGCGGTTGCGGTGATGGGGGTGTCCTACCCTTGGCTTATCCATACGCTCACCCGGCTGGAGTCGGAATTTGCGCCCGAGACGGCAAGACCCGGCTGAAGAATCCGACCGCATCGTCGCGCACCGCCTCGTAGTGCCCGGTGCAGCAATGGTCGCCCCCGGCGATCACCCGCAGGCTGGCCTCGCGAACATGGGGAGCCGCCTTGAAGGTGGCCAGCAGGCGGTACTTATCGGCTGTGCTCACCACCCGATCCCGTTCCCCGTGCACCATCCTTACGTGCGCCGCCACCGCGCTGAGCAAGGCGGGATCCTCGATATTATTCTGCGCGAGCACTCGCGCGATTTCGTCTTCGCGGCGTGCGCCAGTGACCTGACACAGGCGGGTCTTGATGAGGAACGGAAGTGAGGGGAACTTGCGCGTGTGGAGCGGCGAGCCAAGATCGAAAATGGCCTTGATCCGCTTGTCTTCAGCGGCGGCCTGGTAACACCACATCCCGCCGATACTGATGCCAAGCAGGCCGACGCGAGCAGTATCGATACCGGCAGCGCCTTCCAACTGATCGAGCGCGGCCGAGAGGAAAGCGTGGAACTCGGGGTTCCACAGCAGCCCATCGATCAGCAGCGCCTCGCCCTGGCCAGGGCCGTCAAGGCACAAAGTCGAAAACCCTGCGACGTGCAGCGCCAGTTCGGTCGAAAGGTGCTCTTCCTTGCAGCCGTCGATCCCGTGGACGATCACGATGAGCGGGGCGGTAGCAGGTTGCAGGTGGAGGTTGCCGTGATAGGCGTTCCCCTGCCACTCAAAGGCCTGACGCCGGAAAGCAGGTCCGAAGGCAAGTATTTCTGCCTCAAGATAGCGGTCGCGGGCCATGCGGTAGAGGCCAGCACGTTGCGGCGTAATCGGCAAGCTCCCCCATTGTGCCATGTGGCCGAGATAGCTCAGTTTGCGAAGCGCCGTGACCCGCTGCGCTGGCCTCATGGTGCCGACCTCGCGATCATAGTCCGCCACCTTTCGCGCGATCACGGCTTCGGCGGTGTTGGCCCAGTTGTCGATCGTGCCCAACTCATCGAGGAATTGCAGGATCACGTCTTCGTCAACGCCCGACGCGAACCAACGATTCCAGAACGGTTGGGTGACCCGCTTCAGGCCGACCACGCTTGACAAGGCCCTGACCGTGTGAACGAACACATGGTCGAACAATGTGTAAGCTTGGGTTTCAGCGATATTTTTCATCCGCCCAGTGTATCGGGCGCGAGAGCAGATCACCAGACGCCTTTGCCGTGATCGCGATGCGGCCGCGCGATCACGCGGGCGAAGAGAACGGGATCACGGTGGCACCACCGGGTCCAGAACCCGCGTTGCCCGCAATCGGCGCACAGGTGCGGGCACTTGCGCGAGAACTGGACGACGACGGCGCGCGGACGACACGGGCGAGGCCGCTGATCACTGGACGTCCCGAGGAAGAGCCGGAGTGGCCGAACAAGACCGCCTCGGGCGCTGTCCAGCAAATCGCACTGACCAGATCGGCCAGCGGCATCGGGCCAAACTCGCCATCGACCAGCGATACGGCGTGCCCGTCATCGATCTGCGGACCGCCGACGGCAAGCAGCCCGAGCGGCCGGAGATGGCCATCGGGGATGCGGCTGCCGATCGCCGGGTGCGGCACATTGACGAGGGCAATGCGCATCACGATGCTGCCCGGCAGATTGGGACGACAAACGACTCGCCAACCGCGACAGTGCTTCCGCCAAGATAGGGCGCGAATACGCTAGCACCGATCAGAAGGGCACCGAGCGCGGCGAACAGCACGCCCCATGCCGCCACGTCCTTGGCCGCCTTGATTGCAGGGTGAAACTCCCGGCTCACCGCATTGCAGGCCTGCTCAACTGCAGTGTTCAGCGCCTCTGCCACGAACACGGCGATGATGGCAAGGATCAGCCAGCGCCAATCGGCAGCGGTCACCTCAATCAAGAAACCAGCCACCAGAACCGCTGCGGCAGCCATCAAGTGGAGACGCAGGTTCGGCTCGTTGTTCACCAGAAAGCGCCAGCCATCGATGGCATGGGCGACACTGGCGATGCGGCTTGCGGCGCGGCCGGTTGGCGATGTCGGCGCCTGTTCGGGTGCGGACAGGCGCCAGGCGAGCGGGTCAGCGCGCAACATCGCGAACGGATTGATCAGGAGCGCCAGCAGCGCGGCGATGATCGTGCAGCACACCATGACAATGCTCCTCAAAAGGCCGGGCGCACGCGTAGGCTCACCCGCCCGCGATCGCGCAGTTGCAAACAGATTGTTCCGGTGTTGTCGGCGGTCGCGAACCGTTGGTGGCTTAGCCCTGTTGCGTATTGGCGATGGGGCAGCAGGCCACCGACCCGAATGCCCGGTTCGGGCCCCTCGGCCCTCGCTCCAAGCACAAGGCCCAGGCCTTCCGCGTCGCACGCCGCGCGCAGAATTTGAACGTCGGGATAGGGGGCGGACAGGAGATGCGGTCCGCTATGGCTGCGATGATGGGCTGCCAGATCGTGCAGGCCATCCTTCCGATTGGCTCGGGCGAACACCTCCAGCGCATGAGCCCAAAGCGAGGCGCGCGTGCGGTGGTCGATGCCGGCGTCCACCTGCGAGGCGCATTCGACATCGAGTCGCCGAAGACATTCGTCAGCGACCTCCTGATCGCCCATTTCCACTGCGGCGGCAGCGGTCGCCGCATAACTGGAGGCACGGCTGAAGCCGTAATTTCCGGTATCGACCGGCCAAAAAAGGCGTTGCCACGACCCGCTATCGAGCTTGCGCCTGACCAGTTTCCACCGCTCCTGCGCGCGTTGCGGAGCGAGGACGTTGAGGAACAGGCACGGGAAGGCCTGCATCACGATCCCGCCTGGCGCAGGCGGCGCGATGCCGGTGAGACTGGACCGGAAAGCAATAAAGCTGCCGTCCTTGCGCGTCGCCTCGCGATCGAGTGCCGAAAAAAACGGCTCTGCCATCTCCTCCCAGCGATCAGTGCCAAGCCGCGCATCACTCGCCTTGATGCCCGCCATCGTGATGAGATTGCAGAGGGGATAAATCCAGTTCGGCTCACAGGCGAGCAGGCCATAGGGCGCGGCGCGATACTGGCGGGCAAGGCCGCTGGCGATGCAGTCCATGTCATATCGGCGCCAGACCTGTCCCGCTTTGGCCAGATCAAGGCGTGTCTCTCCCCCTAGTGCCATCTGGAGCAGGACGAAGCCCGAATACATGATGTTCTGGTGCGGGATCGGGTCCGGATCGCGGCGAAGGTTGCCCCAGACATTCTCAAGCTGCCAATATCGCCAGACGCGGTGATCGCCAACCTTGCGGATCAGCCGCCGCTGCGCCTCGGCATAAGTTGCGGTTGCGGCCGGGGCATGGCTTTGGCGTGCCATCGCCAGACCATAGGCCATGAAGTTGACCTGATAGCGGATCGCAGCCGTCTGAAACTGGTCGCGCCACTCAAACCCCTCGAACGCATCGACCGGTTGCAGCGCGCGATCAAGCAGCAGCCGCACCCGTGCCTCGTCCTGCGCCGACATCTCCGCAGGATCCGGGCAATGCGGCGGCGATGCCGCGGCATGGCAGACATTGGCAACGTTGCGTTGCGGCAGGGCAAGCCCGCGCAGCCATAGGGCAAGACTGCCCACCAGGAGTGTCGGCCCCAGCAGCCATGGAAGGTTGGTATCCGCTGGAACTGCGGCGAGTCCGACGGTCTGGGGGAAGGCGGCGAGCACCCCAAGCCCGAGCCATGCACCGACCGGTGCCAAGACATTGCCGGTGGCGAACCACACGACGAGCGCGAGCGAGAAGGCAATCAGTCCCACGGCAAAGATGCCGAGCGTGAGGATCAATTGCGCGTCCGAGGCCCAGCAAAGGAAGCCAGCGCTCGGGAACGTGAGGCCGAGGATCAAGGGCGCAACCACCTCCGGCGTCACCGCAAGCGTATCTAGTGCGTTCAGCGCGCCGACCAGCGTCGCATAAAGTGCGACTGCCTGTGCCTGCCGCCTGCCCGCGACGGAAAGCGAGCGGAAAGAACTTTGTATTACAAAGTTGGTGAGCA
>JAKFWB010000091.1 GCA_021732945.1 Porphyrobacter sp. | reverse complement strand
TGCCTGGTGGAGCCCCACAACGGTCCCGCTCATTGCCGTGCGCGCGGCTTCGAGGCGCGCGCCTCCCTCGCCCTTGAGAAGGTCCTGATGCTGTCCGAGGAAGCGCGCCACGGTCATCGAGGGAATGCCGGTTTCGCGCTCGAGCATCTGTACCAGCGTGTTCTGCACGGCGAGGCCCAGCACGGTCTTGCCTTCCGTGCGCAGGATATCGGCGACCGGCTTCAGAACCGTGCTTTTGCCTGCGCCGGCCACACCCTGGATCGCGACAATGCGATTGTTCGAGCTCAGCAGCAGGCGACCCGCCCCCTCCTGCCCCTTGTTCAGTGTGATCCCATATCTTTTGTGCGAGACGGCTTGCAGGTACGTGCCAGCATCGTAGGCAGGAACGATGGCGGCCGCAGCGCCGCGTCCGGCCTCGACGCCCGCCAGGATGCGCTGTTCGACACTGACCGCATCGTGGGTGGTTAGCATGTCGCGATCCGCGCCCTTGCCGGTCTGAAGGTATCCCTGCCGGACCAGCTGATCGACCCGGCGCTCGATATCGGCAAAGGCTGTGGGCAGGGCGAAGCCAAGCGCGGTGCGATAGATCTCGACCTTGCTGAAGGCCGCCTCGCGCTCGCCAAGATGGCGGATAGCCGAGGCGACGCCATGGATGGCTGCGACCTCCTCGGGACTACGGTTGCCAAGCCGCGAGGGAATGAGCGGGTCGCCTTGCGCAATGCCGAGACGTTCGGCGAAATCGTGGGCGATCTGCTTGCCCTGCTCGACCACCTTGCGGACCGATGACCCCAATCCGGGAAGTTTGCCGAGGTCCTTGGCGCCGCGTGCGTTCGCTCGCGCGATAACCATTGCCGGGTCGAACCCGAGCTTTTCAGCGGTGTCCTTCCATTGCTGTGTCAGGGCGGCGCGGTCCTCGATGGGCTCCTTTTGCGCCCGCGTCATTAGTGTTGCGGCATCGAGCGCCCTCGGACCCTGCGAGTTCATCTGCGCGGCTGCTGCGAGAACCTCGGCGCGGCGCGAGCTGAAGGCATTGCGCACTTCCTTGGGTACGCCGACGGCCTCGAAATTGCCGTGCTTGCCGAACTCGCCAACCTCGTAGCCGAGCTTCTCCACGCTGAGCCGGAAGCGCGCCATGGTCATGGCATTGAGGAAGGTATTGTGTTCCCAGAGCTTGTCGTTGCGCAGCGCCCGCCACTTGCCGTCCGGCCCCTGGGTGACATTGGCGATGACCGCATGGAAATGCGCATTGGGCTCCTGATTGCGGTTGGTGTCATGCTGGAACACCGCGGCCACGAGGTTACCAGTCCTGACGACACGCTCGCTGCCGCGCACCTCCATGCGGGTTTCGGCGAGGTTCTTCTCGGCCCAAGCCAGCGTCTCGCGGACCGCCGCGCCATAGGCATCGAGGATCCGCTTGTAGCCGCCAACGAGGGCGAGCACCGACCAGCTCTTGGGCATGGAAAAGGTGAGATCGGTGCCTGCCCGGTGTGCCCGGTGGTCGCTGCCAACGCGGCTCCCGTCGGGCAGAAATCCTTTGAGGGCAGCTTCGAAGGTCTTCGCATCGACCGCGCCCGAGAGGCCCAGTTCTTCAGCACCCTTGCCGAGCCACGCCCCGGACCGATCAGCATCGGCCCGGGTGTAGTAATTGTCGGCGGCAAAGTAGCTGGCAGCACCGCCCGCAGTTCGGACATTGGCTACGGAAAGCACGGATCTGACCCTCGCAAGGCGGCATTTACTGCCATCGTCAGATCTCCAGATCGCCGAGGTCGCGCGTGTCCTTGGGAGGCTCGCTTCGCTCTGGGATTCCGTCCTCGTTCAGCAGCTTCCGGGCGTCCGAAGATCTTGGCGGGCTCGCCGGTGCGCGTCCTTTCCGGGAGGCTGGGTCAGTGACCTTTGCGCCGTCGGATTTGGCTGGGGGATTAGCACCTCGCTCGGCCCCGTCCTTCGCCTTTTGCCGACCGGGTGACGGGTTTTGCCTGATCGCACGATCACTCAACCTGGCGCCCGACTTGGGGCCGGGTTTGAGTGCCGGGCGGTCATTACTCTGAGGGTTGTCGAGGCCTCCGGATGGGTCAGCAGGATGGCTGTGCCTGCCCTTCCCGAGAGATGCCTGGTCGCCCTTTGCGCTTTCCGGATCAGTGGGGCTGGCGCTACCGGCAGGAAGCTTGCCCGCCGCATCCGTACCCATCTGACGCGCTGCCTCCGATTCAACTGCGCGATCGGGCTGCGCGGCTTCGCCAGGCGCCTTATCGAAGGCCAGCTCGCCCTGCTTGGAGACAGAATGGTGGCGCGAGGTCGAGTTCCCGCCCCCGTCATCACTGGTCGAAGTATGCGTGCTGGCACCCTCCCCGGATTGCCCTCCCTGTTTCGGTCGCGGGGGCATGGGAGCGTCGAGCTGCGCGGGCGGTAGAGGTCGATTGGGCCCCCGCACAATAAAGGCGTCGGCCGCCTTCGGGCGGTTTACCGGACGAAGCCTGACGGGCGCTGCGGGAAAGTCTTCCGGGAACTTGATATAGCCCTTAAGGCTCTTCATGTTCATCAGCTCGTCGGGCATTCGCAGCGGCTTGATCGTCGTGCGCCGGGTGAGGCTGACCGCGTCGCGGGCATTGTTAAACCCGAAAGAGAACCCCTCATCGACATCCACAACCTCCTCGTGTCCGATGACGTCGCTGCACCAGGTTGCGGTATCGCGGTCCGCAACTGAGAGGATCAGTTTCGTGCGGGCGAGCGACGCGAGAGTTGCGGCCATGTTCTCACCATAGACCTCCTTCAGCTTGGCAAAGGCGTGGAGGCCCAGGACGATCGCCCCGCCGAAATTGCGGGCGGTCTGAAGCCCCTTTTCGAGCGCGGGGAGACGATGCAGCGCGCCAAGCTCGTCGATGAAGAACCAGCACGTGACCTCGTTGGTGCGCGCAGAAGTCATGAGCGTGTTCATGGCGGTATCGAGCCACAAGGTGAGGAGCTGCGAGGTCACGCTCATGTCGACATAGCGCGAGGAAATGAACAAGATCGAGCCTCGTCCCGCAGGGTTCTCGGCGGCCTGTTCGATCCATTCGCGCACAGAGAAACGCGGACCTTCGGTCGGCAGCAGTTCGAGCGCCTTGGCGTTGACATTGAACACCGCACGCACCGATTCCGCCATCCGCGCAGCCTCGGGTGCGGTGATCGGACCCGCCATCGTATCCTTTACCAGTTCGTGGACATCGGAGAGGTCTGCGGACATCAATTCCTGCGCGAGCGCCGCATTGGATCCCCTGCCCTGGGCCACAAGTTCGACGCAGAACTTCACGAACAGCGCACGCGCGCCGAGTACCCAGAACTGCGCGTCGCCGCCTCCGTCATGCGGAACAAGCGCATCGGCCGCGGTCCAGAAATCGGCTTCGGTGCGGCACTCGTCGAAGAGGCTCCACTGCGGGCAGCGCGCATCGAGCGGGTTTAGAATGATGTCCCGCCGGGGATCGTAGAATTGTTCGATGAAGGCACCGGTCAGATCGAAGACCACGCAGTTCTGGCCCTTGGCGCAGGCCTCTTCGATCATGGCCGAAATGGCGACCGTTTTGCCGGTTCCGGTGGTGCCGATCAGCATGGCGTGGCTTTGTTCAAGGCGCCATGGATAGACGACCCCGGCGATGTGGGCCGGACGATAGGGAAAGGCCTTTGCAAGCTCCCATGGAAGGCACAGCCGCCACTTCCAGCCCATCGCGGCAGTGCGTTCGCGATTGCGCTTTTCGCGGTTATGCTTGCGCAGGCGCCGGATCAGTTCGGCGAGGTCGATCAGCTGTGCGCCGCGTACGTACTTGCGATCTTTCGCCTTCCCGCCGAAGCGGGCGGCGAACCCGTAAAACAGCACAAAGGCGGGGATGAGAAACAGGGCCGAACGCCACGCGGCGCTGGCGACGAGGTCGGTCATGTGATCCCACGCCCGGACCACCGGAGGGAAGGAACCGAGCATTCCGATCGGCAATTCCATCGTGCCGCCGAAGACTGTCTTGACAGTCACCAGCTTGTCGGGACTGAACTCCATGAAGCCGTAGGCCGCGGCATAGACGCGCATCCAGATGAGGTAGATCTCATAGTCAGTGAGCGCCGATGAAAGGGTCCACCATGAGGTCGATGAAATCACCACAGCAGCAATGATCAGCGGGCCTTTGAGGCCTGCAGCGAACATGAAACCGAAGTGCCCGAGGAGCTGGCTGCCGCGTGTGAAATTGGCGAGGTTACGCTTCATCGAAGCCTCCCTCGATGGGAGTCTGCACAAGGCCGAATTCTGCGCACCTGCGGGCGTAAGCCCCGCGTGCACGATCGCGCAGGTCAGGGTCTGAATGGCCCGAAAGCAGCGCGTCGATGCCCACCACCGTGAAGAGGGCCTGACGGTGCATCCGCTGCATCCAGGCACTCAGGCCGACCTTGAGATCGTCCTCGTCGCAGGCTTGCTGCAACAGCGAGCGGATCCATTCGCTCACGCTGATATCGCGGCGCTCGGCCGCACTGCGAACCCGCTCGGCAAGCTCGAACGAGACATGGACTTGGAGAGATTTTGGCCGTGTCATGCACGGACTCCTTATGACGAGGAGCCCGGAACGCACTGCGAAAGGCGAGAGAAGAACTAATTCAGAAATGAGAACATGTCAAGAACATTGGCATTGGCGGAATTCCGCCATTGTGGCAGGCGTTCAATCAGAATTGATTGCCAGTTTCAGGCCTGTCCAAACCTGAATGGGAAGCTGCCATTTTATGGATGCTCGCCAGGCCTTTGTTTTATAATAACTATTTGTGCCAATAGATGCTGCGACCTGTCGCGTAGGGTGTGCTCCCTGTTCCCCTACTGCCAGATGAGAAACCAGGCCTTGAACCTGTAACGGATGATGCGGTTTGCCATGTACTTCCTGCCGGATTCGCCGCGCATTGCCGGCCCTGCAATTCACGTATCCAGGATGGCCCCCGAAGCGTATGTTGGCGCGATCGAACGAGCGGAAAGGGAGGCAGGCAATGGCGCAGATCAGCTTGAGTGCAACACCGAAAGGCAACGGCTATCAGGGAACGATCACCTATTCCTATGGCGTCTCGATAAGCTCGGCTGAGACATACCCGACGATTGCGGAGGCCATCTCGGCAGCAGCGATCAAGATGCTTGAGATGCCCGAACGCCTCGAGGAAATCGACCGGTCGCAATTCGCCGGCTGAGCCTCAATCAGTGACCGTATCTACCCGAACGCGAAGCTGCGGGATCCGAGCAAAAAACAAAGGGAGGAAGCCCTGACGGACTTCCCCCCTTGATCCTCGGGGTCAGAATTCATCGCTGAGGCGGCCGGCCACCGTATCGATGACACGGTCCAGCAAGGCCTTGGGCAAGGCACCGTAATCGCCTTCATCGACTGCGATGTAACCGGCCTCGCCATCAGTCAGCACGTACTGCGTGAAGTAGCTGTGATAGGATCGGGCATGGGCCTGATCGAGAGCGGCAACGAAGGCTGCCTGATCTGCCTGGTACTCGTCATCGGCCGTGCTGTCTGAAACGTACATGATCTTTCCTCCTGATGTTCGATGCGTCGCATCAGGAGCTGCGAGGATGTGGGTGACGGGCTGGGTCAGGGACCGCGTGAGCGGCCGCGAAGCGGCGATGGGGGCAACGATTTTTGTCGGGCTTGCACGGCAAAAATGGTGGGGCCCCGTCGTCCTTGACGCAGCCCCAAAGCCCGCATCACACTTGGCCTATCTGCGAGAGAGCCCCCCTCCAACAGTCGTGTGGCAAAGCGTCGGTCTGCCCCACAAACCACTTTCCTACTCACCCTCGTACTGGCATTCTCGACGGCGGAGGGGACCAACGGCCAGGAAAAAGGAACCCCCTATGGCCAGGTCCAGAACCAGCGCGCGCGATGCGCTTAAGAAACTGCGTGAACAGCGTGCCCAGCTTGACGGCGAGGAAGTTCGTCTTCGGCAAGAGGTGGCAATCGAGCTCGGCAAAGTGCTGATCGATTGCGGCGCTGAAACCATCGATCCTGCGCAGTTGCGCCAGATCGTCAGTGCATCGATGGCGCTCGGCATCGAGGAAACGCTGAAGCGGATTGCTCCCGCGTAAGCACTAACACGCGGCGGCACGGGGTTCGATGCCCCGGGCCGCCGCATCGCACGACAACAAAAGAAAAGGCCCCGATGGCATGTGCCACCGGGGCCTTTTCGTGAGGTGAGGACACTCAGTCCTCGTCGATATCGGGGGCGTCCTCGTTGGTGCCCGAGCGGCCCTTGGTGAGGAAGTCGACCTTGTCGGCGATGATCTCGCAGCCGTAGCGCTTGGTGCCGCTTTCGTCTTCCCACTGGGTGTAGTGGATACGACCTTCAACCGAGACCATCTGGCCCTTGGTGCAGTACTTGGCGACGTTCTCGCCGAGGCCATTGAAGCAGGTTACGCGGTGGAATTCGCTGTCCTTGGCGGTGTAGCCGTTCTCGTCCTTGTAGGTCTTGCCCTCCTTGCGGGCTGGACGGTCGGTCACAACCGAGACCGAGGTGATGCTGGTTCCACCCTGGGTGGTGCGGGTTTCGGGGTCGCGAGCGATGCGGCCAACGAGGATAACGAGATTGGTCATGGGTATTCTCCTGATCGAGCATTCCGGGTCCATCCCGGCTGCAAAACCCGAGCAGAAGCGCCCCGCGGCGAAGCGCACCGAAGGGAAACCCCGATCTGGTTCGGGTGGTGCGGGCAGCCGGGCACAGCCCGGCAACTCGGCCGGACCTGATCGGGGTTGCGCGTCTCGTCGGGGGGTGATTCAGGGACAGGTTTGCATCGAAGCCGGGTGGAGCTGGATGCCTTGGGCAGGCTTCCCATAGCTGCCGTTTCCTCCGGCCAACTGGAGCGGCCCCCTGCCCTCGCCCTGTGCAGCCTTCGTTTGATAGCTGGCAGAATGCGACTGCCTGAAGATGGCAGATACCGGGACACTGCTAGCCCGCCAGAAGTAATCGCACTGCGGCCAGCTTAGATGCCGCGCGTTGTCGCCTGACACGGGGATCAAGGGCAAGAGACAAAGATTAAACTACATCGCCCGGTGATGGACTGTGGCTCCATCCGAGGCGTCGATCAGTATAGATCTTTGCTGTCAGATATGAGCTCATCCAAGGCTTCGGCACGAGACTTGTCGCGTGCCGATTTGTAGGCAAGGACGTCCTCGGCCTTCACACGCCGGTGCCGCCCCACCATGGAATGCGCAATGTCACCCTTCTCGATGAGCTTGATGAGGTATGGGCGCGATACATCCAGAAGATCTGCCGCCTGCTGCGTGGTCAGCATCTGCTGGATCGGGAGCAAGGTAACGGCGTCACCGCTGCCGATGTAGTGCAGCAGCTGGATGAACAGGTCGGACATTGCCAGTGTCAGGATGATATCGACCGGCTTCTTGGTTGCCGGATCGAACACCTGCAGATGCGCTTCCCCCGCCTTGTGTTCCGCCAGGATCTGACGAAGCTGATTGGCGATTTGGCGGTCTTCAGCCGATGGCAGTCTGTTGCCCAACGGCGAGGCGCTTGCTGGCGATGTCATTGGTCTCTCCGGCGTGCTGTCTTCCTATCTGAGAAGTATTCGAAATAAACGCAACACATCGCAATTGGTGCGGCGTTCCCGGTTTCCTCAACAAAGACTAATCAGGGCAGCCGCTCACCCCGGCGGTGCCTTGGGCGACGTACCCAGCGGGCCACGGCGATCGACAACCGTGATCCGCCGCGCCTTGGCTTCGATCACCAGACGTTCAAGGACGCCG
>JAKFWB010000090.1 GCA_021732945.1 Porphyrobacter sp. | reverse complement strand
CTGCGGGGCGGGCCGATTTTGGCCCATCGCCGCGTCGATCGTCGGTAACTATGCGTTAGCATGGCTCCCTCCTCTCTCCTTGCGCTGGGCAAAAATCGGCTCCGTGCCAATGCTTCCATATGACTGAAATAGGCTCTAACATGGCCTTGCGCCATGACTGAAACGCCCACCAATGCACAGCTCGTCGCCGGCCTGATCCGCCTGCTGACTGTCTAAAAGCGCGCCGCCGATGTTTTTGTCGGGCCGCCGCAGACCGATGGGATCGGGCGCGTGTTCGGCGGGCAGGTGCTGGCACAGGCGCTCCAGGCGGCGCAGGCGACCATCGGCGATGGCAAGGCAGCCCATTCACTCCACGCCTATTTCCTGCGCGGCGGGCGTGAGGGCGCGCCGATCACCTACCGGATCGAGCGGGATTTTGACGGTAAGAGCTTCTCCAACCGCCGGGTGGTTGCATCGCAGGCGGCAGAAGACGGTACGCCGTCTCCGATCCTCAACCTTACCGCCAGTTTCCAGCTGCCCGAGGACGGGTTGGAGCATCTGGATTCGCCCATGCCCGATGTCGCCCGCCCCGATGATCTGCGCCCCGACATCGAAATGCGCCGCGAAATCGCTGCTGAATGGGGCGACCGGTTGAGCGACACGCAGCGCCGGTTGATGCTCCGCCCGCGCCCGATCGAGATGCGCACCATCGACCGGCTGCACTGGATGAGCAGCGAACCGCGCGCGCCCTCTGCCCATTCATGGTTTCGGGTCGCCGCGCCGATCACCGGGGCCGATGATACCCCCGCGCTCCACCGCGCAATCATCACCTATGCCAGCGATTACACCCTGCTCGGCACCAGCGCGCTGCCGCATGGCTTAAGCTGGATGCGCAATGAGCTTGTGGGCGCGAGCCTTGATCATGCCATCTGGTTCCACCGTGATGCGCGGGCGGACGAATGGCTGCTCTACGCCACCGATGCGCCGTGGAGCGGCGGCGGGCGCGGGTTCAACCGTGGGCGGATCTTCAACCAAGCGGGCGAATTGGTGGCCAGCGTCGCGCAGGAAGGAATGATGCGGCGGCGACAGCGCACTTAGCAGCCCAAACTCGCGAACGATGCTGCACGGGCCGCTTGCGCCATCTGGCGGGGTGAAGGATAGTGGCGGCATGCCCCAGACCAACTCCTTCCACCTGATTCTCGCCAACAATCTGGTGCAGAACGTGGTCAATTTCACGGTCTGGTTCGCGCTGATCTTTTGGGCCTTTCTGGAAACCCGTTCGGTGTTCGTCACCGGGATGATCGGCGGGATCCATCTGTTGTTCACCGGCGGTTTTGCGATCTGGTTTGGCAGTCTGGTTGATCACCATCGCAAGCGGCGGATCATGCTGGCATCGAGCGCGGCATCCTTCGTGCTCTATGCCGCTTCGCTTGCGGTCTATGTCGTGACCCCGGAAGAGGCATTGTCACAGACGGCGAGCGCGCCGCTGTGGGGGTTCATCGTGCTTGTCATGCTTGGCGTGATCTGCGGCAATATCCGCATGATCGCCCTTGCCACGCTGGTGACCCTGCTGGTTGAGGAGGACAGCCGCGACAAGGCCAACGGGCTGGTTGGCATGGTGGGCGGGATCGGCTTCATGCTCACATCCGGCATCAGTGGCTTTCTGGTGGCGTGGGATGGGATCCGCGGGCCGCTGGCCCTGGCGATTGGCTTGACCGCGCTGGCTTTCCTGCACCTGCTGACGGTGCGCCTTGATGATCCTGAACCGGAATCCAGCGCGGCGGGCGGCAAGAAAGACATTGATTTGCGTGGCACTATCCGCGTGGTGGCGGCGGTTCCCGGATTGTTCGCGCTGATCTTTTTGGCGACCTTCAACAACCTGCTGGGCGGCGTGTTCATGGCGCTGATGGATGGCTATGGCCTGTCGCTGATGTCGGTCGAAGACTGGGGTCTGCTTTGGGCCATGGCATCGAGCGCGTTCATCATCAGCGGGCTGGCGATTGCCAAGATCGGGCTGGGCAAAAGCCCGCTGCGCACGCTGCTGCTGGTCGACCTCATCACCTGGATTGCGGCCAGCCTGTTCACCATTCAGGCGTCGATCCCGCTGCTGATCGCTGGCTGCGTGATCTGGATGTTCTTCAGCCCCTTTGCCGAAGCGGCGGAGCAGACGACCTTGCAGAAGGTCGTACCCTATGAACGGCAGGGACGGGTGTTCGGCTTTGCCCAATCGGTGGAACAGGCGGCATCGCCGCTGACAGCGTTCCTGATCGGGCCGCTCGCCCAGTTCGTCGCCATCCCCTTCATGACCACCGGAGCCGGTGCGGCCATGATCGGCGGCTGGTTTGGCACAGGCGCAGACCGGGGGATGGCGCTGGTGTTCTGCGTGACCGGGCTGCTTGGCGTTGTGCTGACATTGTTCGCCTTCGCATCGCGGTCCTATCGCTTGCTTGCCGCAGCTTATGCCTCGGGAGATGCAGCCGAGCCAGCGCCCGACGCTCTGGTCGTCACCGCAACGCAACCACAGCCCTGATCAAGCGATCAATGCGCCAGCAGGATCGGCATCTCAGGCTCTGTCAGCATCTGCCGCGTCACCCCGCCCAGCAGCATCTCCGCCAGCCGCGAATGGCCGAAAGCGCCCATCACCATCACCCCGCATTCGCGCATTTGCGCCGCTGAAAAAAGCGTGTCGGCAATCCGTGCCTCGCCGCGCGGGATTTCGACGATGTCGCAGTCGATCCCGTGGCGGCTGAGATATTGCGCGCCTTCGCTTGGGGGGAAGTCGAACCGGGCTTTCTCCGACGGTTCAGCCACGCTCGCCAGCGTCACCTTGCACGCGCAGGCCAGCAGCGGCAGGGCGCTGCGTAGTGCATGGCACGCTTCTGACGAACCGTTCCACGCCACCAGCATCGGCGCGCTGAGATCAAAGCCCTTGGTCCCCTCCGGCACCACCAGCAGCGGGGCCTGCACCTTCAGCACCAGATCGCCCACCAGCGCCGATGGCCCGCGCTCCCCCGGATCGCTGGGGCCGACGATCACAATATCAGCCAAAGCCGAGGCTTCGAGCAAGCGGTGCGCTGCATTGCCATAGGTGAAGCGCCAGTCCCACGGCACGCCTTCGTGCTCCAGCTGCGCCTCGGTCTCGGCGCGCAGCTTGTCGGCATTTTCCTTGATCACCGGAATCGCGGCGGCGATGGCGGAACCATAAATGTCGCCCGGCGCAAAGACTTCATAGCTGATCGCTTGCAGGCAGGTGATGTGGCCATTGGTCGCCCGCGCAATATCCAGCGCCACCTGCAACCGGGCGCTCATGGCGCGATCATGGTCGATGTGAAGCAGAATCGATTTCATCGCGTGTCTCCCATTGATGAGGCCGCTTATCGCCCAGCTGCGCGCGGTGAGCCTTGATCGGGATCAAATGCGGCAGCGGTGCGGATGTCATACCAGCTTGCCAGCCCGCCGCCCATCGCTAGTCTGCGATCAGGGAGAGACACCATGCAGATCACGCGCCACCCGCCGGTGAAGACTTCGCTGGAGCCGTCCAACCACCCCTATCTGACGGGGCCGTGGACGCCGCTGCATGAAGAAGTCGATGTCGCCGAACTGCGGGTGATCGAAGGCGCGATCCCGGCCGATATCGACGGCATCTACCTGCGTAACACCGAAAATCAGGTGCACCAGCCCTTGGGCCGTCACCATCCCTTTGATGGCGATGCGATGATCCACCAAGTCAATATCAGCGGCGGCCGCGCCAGCTACCGCAACCGCTTCGTGCGCACCCATTGCTTTGAGGCCGAGCAGATTGCAGGCCAATCGCTGTGGGGCGGATTGATGGACCCGGCGGGGACATCAAAGCGTCCCGGCTTTGGCGCGCATGGCGGGCTGAAGGACACCGGCAGCACAGACATCATCGTCCACGCCGGGACCGCCTACGCCACGCTCTACCAATGCGGCGAGGCGTGGATGCTCGATCCGGTGACGCTCGGCAGCCGGGGCAAGGCGCCGTGGGTGCCGCTCGACGGCATCTCGGCCCACCCCAAGGTGGACGAGGCCACTGGCGAGATGATGTTCTTCAACTACTCCAAATATGCGCCTTACATGCATTACGGCGTGGTCGATCGTAGCGGCGCACTGGTGCATTACGTGCCCGTCCCGCTGCCCGGTCCGCGCCTGCCGCATGACATGGCGATCACCAAAAACTGGTCGATCCTCAATGATATGCCGCTGTTCTGGGACGAGGAACTGCTCAACCGCAACATCCACGCCGCGCGTATTCATGAGGGCATCCCCACCCGCTTCGCGCTGATCCCGCGTCGCGGCCAGCCCGAAGAGATCCGCTGGTTCGACGCCGCACCGACCTATGTGCTCCACTGGACCAACGCCTGGGAAGAGGGCGACGAGGTCATCCTCGAAGGCTATCATCAGGCCAAGCCGATGCCCGATCCGCTGGAGGAAATGGGCCGCTACAGCCACATGATGGCTTACGTCGATGAACACTCCTTCCAAAGCCGCCTGCATCGCTGGCGCTTCAACCTCGTCACCGGCGAGACCCGCGAAGAGCGATTGTCCGACCGGATCGTCGAATTCGGGATGATCAACCCGGCCTTCGCGATGCGCAAAAGCCGCTATGTCTGGTCGACCACCACGCGGCCCGGCTGGTTCCTGTTCAACGGCTATGTCCGCCACGATACCGAGACCGGCGAAGAATGGGTCTATCGCCTGCCTGAAGGCGTCTATGCCAGCGAAAGCCCGATGATCCCCTTGAAGGGGGCCACATCGGAAGATGACGGCTATCTCGTTACCTTCCTGATCGACGAGAACACCGGCACATCCGAATGCGCCATCCTCAACGCAAGCGACGTCGCCAAAGGCCCGATCTGCCGCCTCGCTTTGCCGCACAAGCTGTGTTCGGGGACGCATTCGGTGTGGGTCGAGCATGATCAATTGCGCGCCGATGCCGCATTTCGCGCGAGCGTATCCGCCCAAGCCTGACGCTCTGACGCCACGACGCCGGTCGAGTGGGCAGCAATACTCGCCGCGCGTAACCCTGTAACACTGGTGGGCTGCCACTGGCGATCCTCGAACAGAAGATCGACCGCCGGATCGTGGTTGAGGCGACAAAGCAGCGCCGCTTTGCTTTCCTACTGCCATGCCGAATGCGTAAAGTGCCCGGCATGATGATCGCCGCACCACACCTTGCTTGCCCGCACAGCCGCCTGCATGCCGCCGGGCGGCCCTTCTGGGGCGGCGCGCAGGGCAGCGCGCAGGGCTGTGCGGGGGCAGCTTTTCATTCTCTGGACAGTGTAACCTGTGTCTCCAACAGGCACCAAGATGAACAGAACCGCGTCAACTCGTCGCATAACCTGCCCCGGTTGCCCGCTCATGTGGCATCCGGCACTATCACGTTCATCTGATAGCAAGGTGTTGCCCAACAACCACGCGTTCAAGACAAAACGCCACCAAGGGCCACCCAAGGGATCGTCGGCCCGAATGACAGGAGCGAAATGCTGTGAAAACCACAACTCTTCTTGCGCACAAGTTCGCGCTGGCCACGCTGCTGGGCGCGGCAGCCATCACCACCAGCGTCTCTGCACAGACGGCCCCTGCGGCCGATGACGCACGGGTCTTGACCACCGTCTACGGCAATCTGCCCCCGATCACCGAGATGAGCGAAGGGCCCAAGGTTACCGGCATCATCTCTGCCCGGCAAGGCCAGCGCCTGATGGTAACCGGCGAGGATGGCAACGCCACCACGATCACACTGCACCCCGAAACCGAAATCCGCACGCGCGGCGGCTTTCTGGGGATTGGCAACAAGACGCTTGATCAATCCGCGCTCATCCCCGGCCTGCCGGTGACCGTGAAGACGTCGCAATTTGGGGAGGGTCTGGTCGCCAGCGAAGTGCGCTTCACCAGCGATGATCGCCAGATCGCAGCGATGATCCGCGGCGGCACAGCGTTCCAGTTTGCCGAGCAAGGCGCCGCGATCAAGCAGAACGCCGCCGCCACCGAGGCTCTGCGCGGACGGCTGGGCGATATCGACAAGTACAACCTCAAGGGCACCACCAACGTCTATTTCGACACCGGCAAGTCGGTGCTGACACCCGGCGCGCGGGCCGAACTGTGCGCCGCAGCGGAGCAAGCCAATGCCGATGAAAATTCGCTGATGCTGGTGCTGGGCTACACCGATTCCACCGGTTCGCAGGAGGTCAACCAGACCCTGAGCGAAAAGCGGGCCGCCGCCGTGGTCAACCACTTGCAGCAGGTCTGCAAATGGAAGCCCTACCGGATGCTGACCCCGACCGGGTTGGCCACCGCCGACCCTGCGGCGGACAATAGCTCAGCGGCCGGGCGCGCGCAGAACCGCCGCGTTTCGGTGAATGTGCTGGTGAGCAAGGCGCTCGACGGGCAATAAGCGCGCAGGCTGCGGCGGCTTTTGGGTTGCCGCAGCCGCTTTAGAAGATCGGCAGGCTTCCACCGATCTGTGTGTTGGGTGCGCCGCCCTCGGGATGCGGCAGCCCCAGCGCGGTGTTGACGGCGCGGCGGACCGGATTGGTGCAAGTGGACGGCCCGCTTGCGTAATAGATCCGCCCGTCCAGCGTTCGTTTCGTCGCGTCCGGATTGACGATCACTTGCCCGGCATTGCCCACGTCTCCGCCCTCGGCAATCGGATCGCAGCGGCGCAGGGCGATGCTGCCATCCGCCTTGCGGTCAATCGCCGCGCAGACGAATGGTCGATAGAATTCGAGAATCCGGACATTGCGCTGGTAGGAACCGCTCTTGTCGGACAGCACATATTGCGGGTCGCGCGGCAGCAGATCAAGCGCACCCGAGGCTACGCTCACCCGCGCTGGGGGCTGACCAAAATAGCCTGCGACTTGTCGGGTGATCCCATCCTGGAAGCTTTGGCTCGCGTGCCAATGGTCAAAAGCGGCGGCGTTGGGAAAGGTCACATCCGATCGCCAGTTGACCGCGTTGCGCCAGCAATCGCCCAGCCGCACGGTCTTGTCTCCCTGCCGGTCAACCGTAACACCATCGGGCAGGCCGAAAGCCTCGCTGACCAGCGCGGTTTCATCGTCGAAGTAATCGCCCTGGCTGTCGATATTGAGGATCAGAACCGGCAGGCCAATGCACGACAGGAAGGCGAGCGTCGCGGCCGTCTGGACCGGCAGGGTCTTCCAGACCGGTGCCGGGGTCAGCCGATGCGCGACGATCAGCAGCGCGACGATCATCGCCGGAACGCCGAACATCGAAACCATAGCGAAGGCAAATTGCGTCATGCACCCGTCTTACCCGCCAGCATGGTAGAAATCGTAAATCTTGCGCGCCACTGCCTCGCTGACACCCGGAGCGCGTTGCAGGTCTTCCAAGGCGGCGGCGCGGACCTTGCTGGCCGTGCCGAAATGCAGCAACAGCGCGCGTTTGCGGGCCGGGCCGATGCCGGGGATCTCGTCGAGCGGGCTCGCGGTGATCGCCTTCGACCGCTTGGCCCGGTGTGCGTCGATGACATAGCGGTGCACTTCGTCGCGCAGGTTCTGCAAGTGGAACAGGAGCGGCGAATTGACCGGCAACTGCTTCTCGCGCCCGTCGGGAAAGTGGAACACCTCGCGCCCCTCACGCCCATGATGCGGCCCTTTGGCGATGCCGATCACCGCGATGTCGTCGGCGATGCCGATCTCTTCGAGCACGCGCATGACGCTGGACATCTGGCCCTTGCCGCCGTCGATCAGGATGAGGTCGGGCAAATCCTCCCCGGAACGGGGAGGGGGACCATCCGCAAG